>JAFGNE010000077.1 GCA_016927155.1 Candidatus Peregrinibacteria bacterium | reverse complement strand
TCGAGCCGGCGCTTCATGCCGCCGGAGAAATGTTTCACCAGTTCGCCGCGCCGTTCCCAAAGTTCCACGTATTTCATCAGCTGCCCGATGCGTTCCCGGCGCTGTTTTTTGGGTATCCGGTAAAGCACACCGTGGAATTCAAGGTTTTCGTAGGCGGTGAGTTCATCGTCCAGGCTGGGGTCCTGGAATACGATCCCGAAAGCGTATCGGGCCGCGTCGCTGTCTTCCACCGGATTGACCCCGTTGATTTCCAGCTGCCCGCTGGTGGGTTCCAGCAAGGTGGTCAGCATTTTGATGGTGGTGGTTTTGCCGGCGCCGTTCGGGCCCAAAAAAGCAAAAATTTCACCTTTCCCCACTTCGAAAGAGACATGATCAACCGCCGTTAATCCGTTAAAATTTTTGGTGACGTCGACGGCTTTGATCATGGCGTTCTTTATTGTACGCGTTTGGGATAAAACGCGGAGTTTAATTGCGCGGGACGGTTTTTAAATATTCCGGAAGGTAATAAGGGGCTTTTATCCCTTTAATTTTTTTGATCAGGGGAAGGTCGTTCAGATTGATTTTTCCTATGTAAAGGTCGTGCAGGTCACCGCCTTCCGCCATAAAAGAATAAATGATTTTGCGGCCCGTGAAATAAACGGCGTCTTTTGTGAAAGCGCCGGGTTGGCCTGTGTCTTTCAGGCCGCGTTTTACCTTTAAAGCTACCTTTAAGGCGCGTTCAGGACTGAAACCCAATTGCAGAATCGCGCCATAAACTTCGGCGAAGCTACCTTGCATGGCTTTGCGTATTCCGATAACAGAAGAAGCCGGCCAATATTTTTTCGGCGTTTCGGAGGCCTCCGTCCTTTCCTGATTGTAGACAGCCAACCCTTCTTGGGTGGCCAAATATCCCGCCAGGCCGCGCCGAAAAATTTTATAAGGCTGCCTGGCACCGTTCATGGCCGTAAAAACATGCGTTTCAATTTCATGGGCGATGGTTCCTTTCAGGCGGTTTTCAGTAAACAGGGCTCCCTGCCGTATGAAAACGGTTTTTTGTTTTCCGGCCACCACATCGGCCACCATTTCCTCCTTGAGCTGTACCAGCCAGCCGGTGAGACCCGCTTTTGCCAGGGCTTTCTCAAATACGATTTTGGCCTTGTCCGCCGTCAGGGGTTTATTGTCTTCAGGGAATGCCTTTGGCATTTTTGCGATTTGTCCCAGCGCTTCCTTTAAAACCTCTTCATCGGGCACCGGGATAAGGGCGGCGCAGGCGGAAGAAAACCGGTCCGTCCCTATACATTGCAGCAAGTGGATTTTTTGTTTTATTTCTTCCGCTTTTTTCTGGAATAAAATCCCCAGAGGACTGTCCGTGAAATCAAGGTGTTTCAATCGTGAAAGGAGCGCTTTGGAATCAAAAGACAAATTTCTGTATTCAAACCGTGGGTTATAAGAGGGGTCTTTCATGAATTTTTCAATTTCTTCATTCAGGTTGGTTGGGCGCAAGTGGGCGAGCAGGTGGATTTCGCTGTCGATTTCCACAATTTCACGATCGATTTTATCCGCTTTTTCGTCTGATGAGGACAGCACCATGCCCCCTGTTTTTTTTGGCGAAAAAGAAGGGCCGGTTTTATGGGGATCAATCCAGAAATCCCGCAAATCGCGTTTGCCGACCAGCATTTTGTAAGGCTCTTTTCCAAAATCAACCGTTTCCACAACGGTCGTCACTCTCACGTCTTTCAATGAGAATTTACATTTTCCGGTGGGATCCAATCCGATCCCTTCCGCCACGCCTTTATCCAGGACGGATTTTTCCGAGTGGGGATCCATTTTGGCAATAATCTCAAGGTTTTCCCGCTGGCCCATGACCTCGACGAGTTCCATGCCGCCGATAACGGTTTTTGCCGCCTGGCTTTTTTTTTCGATTTTTTCGCCGAAAATATCCTGGGCAATGCGCACCCCTTTTTCCGGCGTGCCCACTTTTACCCCTTTCACCCGTTCCAGGCGACGCCTTAATGGCGCCAGGTTGGCCACTTGGACCGAAAGGCCCGCACGGGCGTTGATTTCCAGAAGGACGGGACCGGCGTTTTTATCGATCGCCAAATCCACCGCGGCGAAACCGAGATTGGTGACTTGCTGTACGCGCGAAGCAATCAGGAGCATTTCTTCCCAGTCGGGTATTTTAATCCCCCGCACATCGCCAAAATCCGGAATTTCCGGAATGATTTTATTGTATTGGGCGATGTGGGTCAGTTCGCCTTTAGCGATGTCAATGCCTACGCCAATCCCCCCCATGTGCAGGTTGGCTTTCCCGTGAGAAGCCCTGGTGGGCAGCCGCAGCATGGCCATCACCGGAATAAGGTTGTGGACGACGATACGGATATCCGGCAGGCCTTTGTAGCTCATTTTTTCCAGCAATTCGGGCGCTTCCAATTTCTGTTCGAATAAGGCGGCATCAGAAAGGCCTGACAGGGAATAGCGGCCGTCCAGGATGTCGCTGATGTGCCTTTTAAGCTCTTCATGCGGGATCCTTTCCCCATCCGCTGTCAGCCAGCCGTTTTGCAGGCGTTTTTCGATGATCACAATCCCTTCGCCGCCATAGCCGGAATTGGGTTTGGCCACAAAAGTATCCGGCAGGCCGGCCCAGTTGAATTCCTCCATCTCTTTTTTGTTGCGGATGACGCCGTAAAGTTTGGCCACGGGGATATCGCGGGCGGAAAGAAAGCGCTTAGTGGAAAGCTTGCTGTCCGCCATCAGGGTGGCTTTTTCAGGATTATAAGGCCTGATGTAAAGCAGGTTGCGGGCGTTGATGCCGAGAATGCCAGGGTTGTGCAGAAACCACATAATCGAATGGATTATTCCTCTTCCGTGTATTTCATCACTTCTTTGAAACGCAGGTATTCGACCAGACGGAGGCCTGTCCACCGGCCTAAAAAGTAATTAATGACAATGAGCAGGAGGATAATTTCGGGATGGGCGAGCATGAGTGTTTGCAGGAATTGCCATTCCACCACGGAATAACACAGCAAGGAGACGGCGGTGGTTTCCAACATTAAAAGGAAAGTACCCCAAATACCCCTTTCGCTTAAAGCGCTTACGAATTTTTCCGCCAGGGCTGTCATGATGAGCATGGGGAAGACCGCGATAGTGGCGATTTGGCTGATGCCCAAATAAGTGCCCGCGGCCAGCATCAGAAGAATGATAAAAGCGGTAATGCTGAGGATGATGGCCACGCGGGGGATATGAAGAAGGCGGAAATGGTCCAAAGCTTTCCGCAACACCGCGCCGGTCACAATCAGGATGATCAGGATTGAAAGGCCGAATTTGAGACCCAGGGCAAGGAAAGAAAGCGTGATGATGGAGGGGAGATAGAGGCCGAAGGTAGTAATCCCCACGGTCTGCTTGATGAGCGCGATGAGCGTGGCGATAATGGGGAGCATGAGAAGCAACACAATGGTGTTGCTGGGGATGCCCTTTACGATCATGAAGTTGACCAGGTAGGAAATGGAATTGAGCAGGCTGACACGCCCCGTTTTTTCGTTGATCACTTTGTATTCCGAAATGCTTTTTTCCAGATGCGCCAGGAAATCTTCCGCCGTCGGCGCCGCGATCAGGTTTTTCAGTTCGTGTTCGCGCGTGATGATGATCTGTTTGGGTTTTATGATATTGAAATGGACCTGCAGGATACGCGCCATGGAATTGAGGTTGCCGTCTGAGATGACGACAATGGTTTTCCCCTGTATCGGCTCTTTCATTTTTACCGCCACCTCATTTTCCATGCGCATCAGCTGGCTGAGGGCGTTGATCCCGCTCCCGCCGGCCGTCCAGCTCGTGATGATTTCAGCATTGCTGAGGGCTTCCCCCTGTTCCGTAAGTTTTTTTATGATGGATTCTTCCGACATGAAAGCGGTTGTGCTGTCGTAGGATTCGATAAGGTGCACAAAAGTCCCTTCTTTTTGGGCGTCATCGGCAAGCAGCGCGATATTTTCCTTTTTCGCGGCCATGTCCGTCATCATCAGAACCAATTTTTTGTAAGCGAAAACATCACTCATTACCGAAGCTTTTTCCTTCCCCTGGCTTAAGGTCAGCTTAACGGTGTAATTGCCCGGTTTACGGTACGTATGGACGACGTTAGCCCCCCGTTCATAAGTACCGTCGCCAAAATCCCATGTGTAAAAAACCGGTTCCGGGCCATCCAGCACAAAAGAGGAGGAAGCGTCGAAAATAATGTTTTTTTCCACCCGTACATTGTTTTTGGCGCTGATGACAGGCCTGAGCTCACGGTCGAATCCGATCGCCATCGAAATAGAGGCAAAAACAAAAAAGCTAAGGAATAAAACGGCAAGGATTTTTTTCATAAGAAACAATTAATTCTTGTTCCGCATTATTTTACCATAATCCGAAAATCACTTCCTTTTTTAAATGGTCCACCGAAGATGACAGCTTAAGGATTGATTATGCAATAATATTTCCATAATGAAAGATTTTTTTTGGTTTGATCCGAAAAAAAATTTGGACATGGTTCGGATACGTGTTAGTTTTGCAATGCTTTATTTTTCTAATCTTTTTCTTTATGGACGATAATACAGACATGGGAAAAGAGCCTATTGCTACTTCGCCGGCTTCCAATGA
>JAFGNE010000076.1 GCA_016927155.1 Candidatus Peregrinibacteria bacterium | reverse complement strand
TATCCGCGGTGTTTATCCGGAGGATCTTAATGCGGAAAGCGCGGAACTGATCGGCAAAGGATTTGGTACCTATGTTGTTAAGACAACAGGCAAAAAAAATCCGTGGGTGGTCGTCGGGCGCGACGGGCGCACGCATGGGCTCGAGCTTGAAGAGGCGTTTATCAAAGGGCTAACGGAAACCGGTTGCCACGTGGCCGATATTGGGCTTGCCACTTCCCCTTTCCTTTATTTCGTGAACACCGTCGGCGAGTTCGATGCGGGCTGTAATGTCACGGCCAGCCACAACCCCAGGCAGTACAACGGTTTTAAACTGATCCTGGAAAAGGGCCACGCGGTTTTCGGCGACGACCTGCAGGAGATACACGGACTGATCCGCGACGGCAAGCTGGTTTCGGGCAAGGGCGAAAAAAAGACGGGCGATTATAGGGGGTCTTATGCCCAGAAACTCGGTTTCATGTTCCGCTATCCCCGGCCGCTTAAAATTGTCGTGGATACGGCTAACGGCGTGGCGGGGGCTTATTATCCCCAAATCCTGAAAGCGCTAGGCCATGAGGTGACCGGCCTTTACACGGAGCTTGACGGGAATTTTCCCAACCATGAACCCGACCCGATTGTTGAAAAAAATCTGGAGGCGCTGAAAAAAAAAGTGGTGGAAATCGGCGCGGATATCGGCTTCGCTTTTGATGGCGACGGTGATAGGGTGGGCCTGGTGACGGAAAAAGGCGAATTTATAAACGCGGACAAGACCCTGATGCTTCTGGCCAAAGACGCTCTCAGCCGGCACAAAGGGCGCGCCGCGGTGTTCACTGTTTCCAATTCCCAGACCCTGTTCGAGCTGGTGAAGCAGTGGGGCGGCAGGCCCGTGATGTGCAAAGTAGGCCATTCTTTTGTGGAAGCCGCCATGCACGAAAATGACGCGGTCGTCGGCGGCGAACAGTCCGGGCATTTCTTTTTGCCGGAAAATTATTATCCGTATGATGATGCCCTGGTTACCGCCTGCCGGATCCTCATGATCGCCACCAAATCCGATAAGCCTGTTTCCGCACTTTTTGAGGAATTCCCCAAAACTTATTCCGAGCCGGAGATGAGGCCTTACTGCGATGATGAAGCGAAATTCGAAGTGCTGGAAAAGGTCCAGGACCACTTCCGCGATAAATATCCCAATACCACCCTAGACGGTATCCGCCTTGATTTCGGCCATGGGGGGTGGGCGGGAATCCGCGTGAGCAACACCAGTCCCTGTCTTTCCGTTACCATGGAGGCACAAACCCAAAAACATCTGGAAGAAATCAAGGCCATTGTTTTGGGGCACCTTAAAGCGTATCCCGAAATACGCTGGGAGGCTTGATTTATAATCCCCTCCCTTTATAATGGACATAAGGCCAATAACCTTAATCCATGTTAAAAGATAAAAAAATAACAAAATCATTGTTCAGGATTTTGACGGGCGTGGTGGTGGGCGGCGCCATCGGCTCCATTTTAGGGCTGACGCTGGCCCCTAAAAAAGGAAGCGAAACGCGCCAGTATCTCCGGGAAAAATCACTCGAGATGTTTCTGGAAGGAAAGGCTTACCTGAAAGAAGGCCAGAAAATCGGCTTTTTCAAGAAATGGCTCATCAGGCTTCTCACACGGAAAAAGAAATGAGATGGATTTTTAAGATCATTGCCGCGCTTGTTTTTCTCTCTCTGCCCTTGGCTCCGGCGCTGGCTTTTGACGTGCCGAACAAGATAACGCTTAAAACGGATTGGGCGATTTGGGACGTGAACCCCCGTTACCTGGATGTCATTTCCGAATACCCTAAGGCTGTTTTTAGGGGGCTGGACGTTAAAATTCAGCCGGATGAGATGGAACAGGTTGAGCCTTACCTTACAAAAGACGTGTTCCCCGGCGTTGATTTGATGAAGCTTAAAACCTACATGGAGGAAAAAATCGCCCCTCAGGTTTTCCGCGAAAAAGAGGATGTGGCCATCCGCCTGGATGAGGAAAATAAAGTGGTCTTTGAAGGCAACGGCTTTTATGGCCGGTCGCTTGATTCCGAAAAAGCCGCCTCCATGCTGAAATATGCCATTGAACATGGCGTCACTTTCGTTTCATTGCCCCTTGCGCGTACCGAACCTGCGGTTACGGTTTTAAGCGACAAGCTGAAGGAGATGGGGATTAAGGAATTGTATTCTTCCGGTGAAACTGATTTTTCCGGATCCTCGTCTAGCCGCATCAATAATATCCATGTTGGCCTCTCTCGGTTTGACGGCCATATTGTGCTTCCCGGGGAAGAATTTTCTTTCGGCAATGTCCTGGGGCCTGTGGATGACCGTTACGGCTACAAGAAAGAGCTGGTGATTAAGGGCGACCGCACCGTCCCCGAATTCGGCGGAGGGCTTTGTCAGGTCTCTTCCACGGCGTACCGTGCGGTTTTGGCCGGAGGGTTTCCCGTTAAGGAAAGGCGGAACCATTCTTACGCGGTGCATTATTATTCGCCTGCCGGCCTGGACGCCACCGTTTATCCGCCAAGCCCCGATCTTAAATTCGTCAACGATTCCCCTGCCCATATCCTGATGCAGGCTTTTACGATCGGCAACAAGGCTTATTACAATTTTTACGGTACCCGGGATGCACGTCATGTGTACATGATCGGCCCTTATTATTCCAATTACAAGGAGCCTCCTCCTAAAAAAACGGAATACACCCAAAAACTCGCCCCCGGCGAGGTGCAGGTTTTGGGCCATGCGGTCCCGGGCCTCAGCGCCACCTGGTACAGGCAGGTGTTGTACAACACACCGGACGGAAAATCATTCCTGGAAACCATATTCAGCAAATACGAACCGCGGCCGGATTTTGTGGCTGTCGGCGCTTCTTCCTCAGGTCAGGTTCCGGGCGAAGGCACTTTGGAAAACGGCTATTAATATTCCATCCTTCCCAACAGTGCCCTTTTGAGCGTTTGGCTGTCGGCGTATTCAAGGTCGCCGCCCACGGGGATGCCGCGCGCGATGCGGGTGACTTTGATGTTCAGGGGTTTTATGTATTTCATCAGATAAGCCGCTGTCGCTTCCCCTTCCATGGAGGGGTTAAGGGCGATGATCACTTCTTTCACCCCGCCTTTTTCAAGGCGGTCAATCAGTTCCGCAATAGCCAGTTCGTCCGGCCCCACGCCTTCCATCGGTGAAATCACGCCGTGGAGCACGTGGTAAACGCCTTGGTATTCGTTGGCTTTTTCCAGGGCGATAAGGTCGAGTGGGTCTTCCACCACACAGATAACCGAAGGGTCGCGGGAACTGTCCGCGCAAACCCCGCACACCTTTTCCGTAGTCAGATTTTTGCAAACATCGCAGTATCTTATCCCCTCTTTTAGGCTGGATACCGCTTTGCCGAATTGCCCCAGGTCGGCTTCGGGCTTGCGGAGCAGGTGGAACACCAGCCTTTCGGCTGTTTTTTGCCCTATACCGGGAAGCTTCTGGAATTCTTCAATGGCCTTTGCGATGTTCTCGGGGATGGCTTTCATGCCCCCATGGTACCAAATCAGAACTTATTCCACAAAACCTGGTTGGTGACCTCGTGGTGGTACCACACTTCGCCCGCTTTCACGCGCGTGCCCAGTTCACGGGCGCAGCGCCCGGCCGCCGCCTCTTTCAGGGCTAAAAATTTGTCGCGGTTTTCCTCTCCGAGGGTTTTGGCGATAAAATCGCTTTTTTTAAAGGCCGCGATCGCTTCATAAATATGGCCGGGAAGTTTTTTCACAGGTTTGTCGTAAAGGCCGTAATAGGTTTTCTTTTCCGGCGCTTTGGCGTTCATGCCCTTAAGCCCCGCCTTGATGAGCAGGAAATAACAAAGGTAAGGGTTGGCGTCCGGCGCCACGGTGCGCACCTCAATACGGGCTGATTTCTCGTTGCCGATGGGGATGCGGATCATGGCTCCCCTGTCCGAAGGGCTCACCTTGATTTCGTTCGGCGCCTCAAAACGGGGATCCAGCCTGCGGTATGCGTTAACGCTGGAGTTGATCGCCAGGCAAAGGTCGTTGGCAAAATATAAGATACCCGTCAGGAAATCATGTCCATTTCTGGAAAAATGGTATTTGCCGTTTTTGTCGTAAAACAGGTTTTTTCCGTTTTTACTGAGGGAGATGTTCGTGTGCATCCCGCTGCCGTTGATTTTCATGATGGGCTTGGGCAAAAAACAGGCGGTGGAACCAAAATTCTTGGCAATCTGGCGCGCCAGCACCTTATAAAGCAGGATCTGGTCTGAAGCTTCCACCACATCGGTGTATTTGTAATTGGTTTCAAATTGCGAGGGCGCCACTTCCGGATGGTCCTTTTCATTTTCAAAGGCAAGGGCGCGGGTAGCTTCTGCCAGCCGGTCGATAAACTGCCGCAAGCTGTCCTGTGGCAGCGCGTTAAAGTAACCCCCTTTACTGGCCAGCTCAAAACCCGTCTTTTCGTCAAAAACCTGTTCCGCGTTTTCGCCTGCCAGTAAAAATCCTTCAATTTCCGGGGCCACATTAATGACATAACCTTGTTTTTTCTTCAGGTTTTCCGCCAATCCGACCAAATTGGAGCGGTAATCCCCATGGTAAGGCGTGCCGTCCTGGTTGCAGACGTTCGCGAAAAGGATCACCTTGCCGTGGCCGAAAATGTCGCTGGGGAGCCAGCGGAATGTGGACCAGTCGAGGGCCAGGCGCAGGTCGGAACTTTTTTGGGCCGTGAACCCGCGGATGGACGAGCCGTCAAACGTCAGGTTGCCGTAAGAATCCAGAAGGTATTTTTTGTTGTAGTCCAGCATGTGCAGTTTCCCTTCCATATCCGAAAAACAAACCGTGACCGCCTTGATGCCGGGCTCTTTTTCCAGGGTCTCCAGGAATTTTTTCCGGAAGTGCTCCTGTGTTTTCCCGGAAGCGCGTTCTTTTCTGATAGTCAGGTTCCGTTCTTCCAGTTCGCCGTAAGAGAGTTCAAGGAAATTCGGATTATCTTTAAGCCGCGGCGTAACGTACGCGGGGAGGGTATTTTTTTCCATATATTTTGGATTTTAATAAATACGCCTACTATATTAATACAATTTTCCGCATAAAGTAAGGCGCTGGAAAAGCGTCAGGTCAGGCCGATTTTTTTGCAGTCATTTTGAGGAAATTCCGGAGAATTTGTATGCCGGTTTTTTTTGCTTTGGGGTAATCCGGATGGAATTTCTCGCCGTGCTTTTCGATCATGCTGGTAAAGAAGTTAGTCATGGCTTTGCGGTCCCCCTTGAAAATGTCCTGTTCAATACGGTCTTCCATTAAAAGCGCGATGGCGGACATCTGGAAGCGTCGCATTTCAGGGTGGAACTGGACGGCCCGGATATTTTCGCCGATCGCGACGGCCTGAACAGGGCAGTCCTCTGTAGAAGCCAAGACCCTGATATCCTGATTTTCCGGCGGGATAACAACTTTGTCCCCATGGGTTTGTATGGTGGAAAAGACCAGGTCAACGCCTTCAAATAAAGGGTCTTTTTTACCTTCTTCAGTCAGTTTGGCTTTATAGATGCCGAATTCGGCCTTAGGCGCGCGTTCCACTTTAGCCCCGAAAGAGGCACAGATGCACTGGTGTCCGAAACAGCTTCCTAACAGGGGCTTTCCGGCCTTGCGTATTTCCAGGATCAGGTCTTTTAATTGTTCAATCCATTGGAGTTGCTCATAAACGCTGAAAGGCGCTCCCTCGATAATCATTCTCGATTCAGGGATTTCCGAAACGCTTTTCGGGAGTTCTTTATGCGCTTTTACTACCCTTATGTCATTTTGCCTTAGGATTTCACGTATCCTGTCGGCGGTCGATTGGATTTCATGGTCTCTGAAAACATTTTTCGGCATCGGCGAAATAACCAATATGCCGCCGCTTTCGTCATTTTTCCGCCTGTTTTCGCCTTTAAATGTCATAAAATAATATTAGAAATGTTTCCTGATGGCGCGGTCAATGCGGCGTTTTACGTCTTTTTCTTTAATACTTTGCCGCTTATCGTACTGTTTTTTACCGCGGGCTACGCCAATAAGAAATTTAATATAACACTTTTCAAGGCCAACCGCAAGAGGAACAATTGTCGTACCGGCGGTGTTCAGGTGTTTGGTGATTTTCGCGATTTCCCGCTTGGTTAAAAGCAATTTCCTTTCGCGGAAAGACTCATGTTTGCCCGTGGTGTCGCAGGGGTATTTAACAATGTTCGCGTTTTTCAGAAAAACTTCGTCACCCAGAATGGAAACAAAGGCGCCTTTAAGGTCAATATGCCCGTCACGCACGGATTTCACTTCCGGCCCGGTGAGGACGATGCCGGTTTTAAATTCTTCCAAAACCTCATAATCAAAGTAAGCCTTCTTGTTTTTGGTAATGATTTTCATGCTTCCCGATTGTATCACAGCTTCGCTTTACGGATGGCTAGGTTGTCGGCCGACAAAAAGCATTAATATAGCGCTGATCGCCAAAAGCGCTCCCGCCACGACAATCGCGTAAACCCAATCTCCGGTAAGGTCCCTAAGTGTTCCTGAAACCACGGGCGAAAGGATGGCGCCGATTTCGGCTACGAGGTTCCACATGCCGAAAGCCTGCCCCATCAGATGCGGCGGAGCAAGATCGGAAGTCAGCGTCATGTGAACCGTCTGCATGGCGGCGAAAGGAACGCCAATGGCGAACATGATGGCGCCAAGTGCCAGCGGATCCTGCCCGCCTTTAAATAAGTAAGCGGCAAGGGTAAATGTGAGCAAAGTGGTAACAAGGCAGATCCAGAAATACTGGATCTTGCGGGAAATTCCGCGGGCAAGCAGCGCGTCAGATATTTTTCCGCCCAGCGGATACCCGATGGCATTGGCTACCCCGAAAAGCCCGGCGTAAAAAGCGGCGCTCACAATTCCTGTTTTGGACGCGTCGGAAATGACAAGGAGGATCCACGATCCGAAAAACCAGAGCATATATAGGATGGGAATGGCGGAGACATACATCAGGATCAGGTTTTTGTCTTTGAGTATCTCGGCGCTCTTTTTCCCCAGCTTCCAGTAAATGGCGATGACCAGCAAAAAAGCCGCCAGAAGAATAAGGACGGCCTGGGTAGTTTGCAGATACATCTTGCTCCATTGGCATTTATCGGCCATATAAAGGGGCAGCAGGTAAGCCGTCATAACAACCGCCATAAAGAGGATGGCATAAAGCGCCAGCCGCAATGTGGCCGACTTATAAGCTCCCGGCATTTCCGGAAGCGGATTGCCTTCAGGATCTTTCCTTTTCACAAAAACCACAAAGCAGATTCCAAGGATTAAGGTGGCGACACCAAAAATAAGGAAAGGCGGGCGCCACGCGTTTGTCCCCAAAGCCTTCAGCCAATCCAATAAATAAGGTGTCAGCACATTGGCAATGGTAAGCCCCGCGGCCAGGCCGACAAAGACAACACCCATCCCCAATCCTTTTTTCTCTTTCGGCGTCACTTCGGCAATCAGCGCCCTGTCGTTGGAATAATAAGCGCCTTCCCCTAAGCCCGTAAGCACCCGCGCGCCAATAAAAGCCGTGATGGAATGGACGGCGCCGCTTACTATGGTAGCAATGCCCGCCCAAATGGCGCTGATGCCGATCATGATTTTCCTTCCGTATTTATCGCCCAGATACCCCGCGGGGAATTGGGTGAGCATGTAACCGGCAAAAAACATGGAGCCGATCAGTCCTCCTAAAGCGTGAGGCATTGGCACGCCCTCCAGAAAAGAGGCGTTGCTCTTCACCATCCAGCTCACAATGGGCCCCGTGATGGCCCTATCAAGATAAGAAAACATCCAAATCAAAAACAGCATCAGCCAAATCGTATGGTAATGCTTCCAGGCGGAGGGTTTATTCATATGGGTTTGGTTAATGGCGGAGAGAGAGGGATTCGAACCCTCGATACCGCAGAACGGTATACCGCTTTTCGAGAGCGGCTCCTTCAACCACTCGGACATCTCTCCACAGGCATTCTAATGGATCGCGGGCGGATACTCAAATTTTCCCGCCGTGCTATAATTATCCGCGGAATAAATACAAAAAAATGAACACCCAAACGGCCTATTACCAGTTAAGCGCTGAAGAAACCCTTAAAAGCCTTGGCACAAAGCTTGAAGGCCTTTCCGAAAGCGAAGTCCGTGAACGCCTGGAACTTTACGGAAAAAATAAGCTCCACGAAATCGGCAAACAGCCGCTTCTTTTAAAACTGCTTTACCAGTTTAAGGACCTGATGGCGGTGATTTTGATGGTGGCGGGCGCCTTTGCCCTGTACATGCGATCTTATCGCGACGCTTTTATCCTTTTTGCCATCGTCGTTATCAACGTCATCATCAGTTTCATCCAGGAATTTAAAGCTGAAAAAGTGATGGAATCGCTGAAATCCATGACCAAAGCCAAGGCGAAAGTCATCCGCGGCGGCAAAACCATCGAAGTGGAAAGCGAGCTTCTGGTGCCGGGTGACATCATCGTTCTGGAAGAAGGTGACGCGCCACCGGCTGATCTTAGAGTTATTGAAGAAAACACTTTGGCTACCAATGATTTTTCATTGACCGGCGAATCGAACCCCGTCCGGAAATTCCTCCATCCCATTCTTGGCAGGGTGGCCTTGGGAGACAGGAACAACCAGGTGTACATGGGCACTACGGTAGCCATGGGCAACGCCATGGGCGTGGTGATCGGCACCGGCATGCAGACGGAAATCGGCCGTATCGCCAATTTAAGCCAGAAAACCGCGGACGAGCTCTCCCCTCTCCAGAAGGAGCTCAATAACATGGCCAAGAAGTTCACGTGGATGGCCTTGGCCGTCGGCGTGATCCTTTTCGGCGTGGGAATCCTCCTGCATTTCAGTTTGCGCGAGTCCTTTCTTTTCGCCATGGGCATCGCGGTTGCCTGTGTGCCCCAGGGGCTCCCCGCGCAGGTATCGGTTGCGCTTTCGCTCGCCTCCGGGCGGCTGGCGGCCCAAAAAGCGGTGATCAAAAAGCTTTCCGCCGTGGAAACATTGGGTTCCACCCATATCATCTGTACCGATAAGACCGGCACGCTGACCACGAACGAGATGACCGTGCAGAAGCTGATGATCGGCGACAAAATATTTGATGTGGACGGCATCGGTTTTGAACCCAGGCCGCCCCTCCCGGAAGATATGCGCAAGTACCGCCTGTTTTTTGAAAACGGCGTTTTTGCCAGTAATGCCAAAATCAGCGCGCCGGACAGCGACCACAGCAAATGGTACTCCATCGGCGACCCAACGGAGGCCGCGCTCATCACGCTGGCCGGCAAGGCGGGAGTGGATTCCAGGGAACTCGACAAAAAGTTCCCCGAACTCAAAGAGTTCACGTTTGATGCCGTACGGAAGCGCATGTCTTCGGTGCGTGAAGCTGACGGCATACACAAAATTTTTGTGAAAGGCGCGCCTTTAAGCGTTCTTGAACGCTGCACGCGGATCTGGGACGGCGAAACAATCCGCCCTATGACCGACGCGGATCGGGAGATGATCAAAAGAAAGTCGGACGGATTTTCCATGATGGCCTTAAGGAACCTGGCCTACGCTTACCGCGAAATACCCGACTTCAACCCGGACATGGAAATGGAAGAGGCGGAAAGGGACCTCGTGTGGCTTGGCCTTACCTGCATGATCGACCCGCCGCGCAAGGAGGTGAAAGCCGCCATCGAATCCGCGCTCAAAGCCTACATCCGCGTCATCATCATCACGGGCGACTACGCGCTGACCGCCGAAGCCATCGCCAAAAAAATCGGCATGACCTATGGCAAGGAGGAACAAAAAATCACCGTGGTGACCGGCAAAGAGCTTAACGCCATGTCGGATATCGACCTGCTCCACAAGCTCATCAACACCAACCTGATCTTCGCCCGCACTTCGCCGGAGGACAAGCTCCGCATCGTTGATTTGCTCAAGCGCGCCGGCGAGATCGTGGCCGTCACCGGCGACGGCGTGAACGACGCGCCCGCCCTCAAAAAAGCCGACATCGGCGTGGCCATGGGCAAGACGGGCACCGAAGTGGCCAAGGAATCTTCGGAACTGGTGCTTTTGGACGACAGCTTCGGCACGCTCGTCACCGCCATCCAGGAAGGCCGCACGATCTTCCAGAACCTGAACAAGACCATTATGGCGTCGCTCACCACTAACATGGCCGAGCTCGCGGCCGTGATCTTCAGCCTCGCGGCCACGTCCCTTTTCGGCACGCCTTTGGTCATCCTCGCCGTGCAGATCCTGGCCATCGACCTGGTGGGCGAAATGCTACCCTTAACCTTCCTCACCTGGGACCCGGCGGACAAAAAGCTGATGACCTCCCCGCCGCGGAACCCCCATTCCCACATCGTCAACGGCCGCACCATCTTCGATGTGATGTGGTCGGGCTTCTTCATGGGCGGACTTGCCTTCATCAACTTTTTCCTCGCCTTCGCGCGCGAGGGCGTCTCGCCCGTCAACGCGGCCACGGACAGCGCCCTTTATCTTCGCGCCACCACCCTCACCTACGTGACGATCGTGCTCAGCCAGTGGATGAACATACTCTCCCGCCGCGCGGGCACTGATTCCGTTTTCACTTCCTACGCTTGGGCCAACAAGCGCCTGCTCCTCGGCTACGCCCTTTCGCTTTTCTTCATCCTCAACATCTCTTACAACCCCTGGATTTCCCCCTTCCTCTACGCTGGCCCCCTTCAAGCTCTCGACTGGCTTTACGCCATCCTCGCCGCCCTCATTTACCTGATGGCGCGGGAGGTTTATAAAATGGCGGTCAGGAGGAAGGCGACCGCGGCGGCATGATTTTTTGCCCCAGATAATTTTTCCCCGAAATGACCTTCTTTCCCGTTTTTTCCTCCAGCTCCATCCGCGCCTTTTTCGCGATTCCCCCGCCCTTTTTGCCGGCGATTTTATTTTCCCCCATCCCCTTCGCGTTCGCGCTTTCGGCTATCGCCCTGGTGGAAAGTTCCGCCAAAGCGGTAAAGATCAATTCCGCTTCGGTCATGTGGTCGCGGAGGTTCTGGGTCTTCAGCCCTTTGAGGTTTTTATGTTCCTTTATCCCCACGTCAGCCCATTCCTTGTGGATGACGTTAGTGAGGATCGCGAACTCTTCGCCCTTTTTAACGCCGTGTCCGCTCCAGTAATCGGTGAGCTTATTGCGCGTTTCCTGCCCCATCATCCTTTGCTGGATCCATTTTTCGCTCCTGCCGTGCATTTTCCAGGCTTCCCTGGCTCTATCAACGGATTTCGACGGATCGGCCATTTCCTGCATACGTTCATAACCCACCTTGGCAAGCCATAGCTTTATGGGCTCGGCTTTTGGGCTTGGCACTGATTGGATAAGGCGCAAGAGGGTTTCGACATCGGCCACGTCAGTAAAATATTTTTTGCCGTCGGCCGCTTCCAATTTCAGTTGGTGACAATTTGTCACCGACTCACTGCCTTCTTTTTTAAGCCTTTCTTTCAGCTTATTCCAGTACTTTCTGGCCGTTTTATAATCCGCCTGCTGTATCAAAGCCTGAACAATGTCAATTACCGAAAAATACCACGTTTCGGTTTTTTCATCCCAATGACGGCGGACTTTCTTGCCTTCAAAGAAGGCGATTCTTTTCTCGTTGTCCATAAATTCAATTGGTTAAATGCTATAAACTGCTACCAGTATAGTAAACAATCGTTCACCATGCAAGGGGGATTTTTTAAGTAGAAAAACCCTTGGCAAATGCGTGATTAGGGGATTTGTTTCGTATAATAACGGATCAGTTAGGCGACCCGAAACAAATTGTTAAAATTGTTCAAACAATTTAGTTGAGAGCGCAGCGTGGCCGTCAGGAGTACTGCCCATTTTTCAGTCCAATGGATAATCTTGAGAACATTTTTAACAAATCTTAACTCAATTCCTTGGTTTTTTTACAACTTTGATTACAACTCCATTTACCATGTAGTCATCCTTGTCCTTTTCATCAATAAAAATCGGCATCATATCTGAAGATGATTCTGAAATTAGTACAATCTGATTATTGGCGCTGTCTTTAATATATTTTTTAATGTTGGCGCAACCATCAATTATTGAGAGGATATAGTCACCATCTTGCGGTGAGCGCTTAAGACTATCGATCAAGACATAATCACCGTCTTCTATTGGTGGTGAAGCCCTATTCATTGAATCACCAATTGCTCTTAACGCAAAAATACCCTCAGCACTTTGCTTGCTTAGGAAAGATTTTGAAACCTTCAAGTAACCCTCTGGTATTGCTTCGGCATAGTGCACAGCTTCTCCGCAATTGGCTGCACCTAGCAGAGGAATGGAATAAAAGCCATCAGAAACAGAGTCACCGGGAGATGTAACTCTGATGGATCGTTTATTTTTATCCTCTTTTAGGAACCCTCTTTTTTTTAGCTGCTCTAAGTGGTGTTTAATCTTTTGGGGCTGAGGTCCCTGTCCAATTTTGATTCCAATTTCACGAAGAGTCATTTTGCCTATATCCTCAATTTTAGCAAGAGCCAATATTTTTTGTTGAATGTGATGCATTTTGTTTTTTTGTACTTCTATTATAACTTTTAATCAGGCCGTTAGTCAAGTAATTTAATTCTATTTTAAAAAGTAACTTGACAAGCTTTACACGATTTGTTAAACTTCTTCTCGGTTACCCTTTAATTTTATTCATTATGAAAAAATACTTACGCAATTCCGGGAAGCAGTGGAACCCGGGAGAAGTTCAAAAGCTTAAACAGCTAGCTAAAGAAAACACC
>JAFGNE010000075.1 GCA_016927155.1 Candidatus Peregrinibacteria bacterium | reverse complement strand
CGTTGCTTAAAAAAACGCCGTCGTATTTTTCCTTCACCTTGCTCAGGTCAAAGTCCCACGGCAGGCGGATGATTCGCGCGCCTCTATCCAAAAACGAGCGGATGATGTTGTGTTTGGCGCCGCAGTCTATCATCGCTACCGTCGCGCGCGCTTTTCCTTTTGGCTTTCCTGCCCGTACCGTAAGGGGCGGGAGAACGATTTTTTTGGCGCAGGAGACCTCTGCCACCAGATTTGAGGCATTGGGGTCTAAAAACGCCGTTTTAGCGGTCCGCGTAGTGGAAATATCCGTGATTTTCCCCAGCATCACCCCATGCTCGCGCAACTTTTGCGTCAGCGCGCGGGTATCCACACCCCGGATGGCGGGGATTTTATGCTTTTTCAGAAAATCGGCGAGCGTCTTTTTCGCGTCCCAGTGCGATTCCTTTTCGCAATATTCGCTCACGACAAGCCCGCGCAAATGGATTTTTCCGCTTTCCAAAAGTTTGCTCACATTATCAACCATCTGTTCCGAAGGCACGCCGTAATTGCCGATCATCGGGTAAGTCAAAACCAAAATCTGCCCGCGGTACGAAGGGTCCGTCAGCGATTCGGGGTAGCCGACCATACTGGTGTTAAAAACCACTTCGCCATGTATTTCCTGCCCTTTTTTCAGCGAATAACCGAACGACTCGCCAACAAGTTCGGTACCATCTTTGAGAATGAGTTTTAATTTCATAATTCGGAAAGTTTCATGTCCACCACCTTCATCTGCAGTTTTTTATACCCTTTCCATTCGTTGATTTCCAGGTTGAAGGCGATGTCGTATTTGTCTTCGGCGTTAATTTTACCAAGATGCTGGCCGAAACGGAAGGCGATGGCGGGAAAGCTCAGGTCGCCGCAGCGCACGGGGAATTGCAGGTGTTCGCCCGTTTGGCCCACGGGGCGGATCGTCTGGATTTGCACACCGCTTATCATCAGCGTCGGCTCGGGGTTGCCGTGGCCGAAAGGTTCGAGTTTCGCGATCTGTTTCGTTGTTTCAAACGTCAGTTCATGGGGCGCGATTTCGCAGTCGATAGGGAGGGCAGGCAAAAAGCCGCTGATATCGATTTTCTCTTTAGCGGCCGTTTCCACGCGTTTCAGAAATTCCTCCAGGTTCTTCTTCGGCAAGGTGAATCCGCCGGCCAGCTTGTGCCCGCCGAACGCGGTAAACAGGTCGCCCGTCACTTCGCGCAAAAACGCGGTGATGTCAAAATCATTCAGGCTCCGGCAGGAAGCCACCAGCTCTTCGCCTTTATCCTGCATGGCTATGGCGGGGCGGTGGAAAACCTCCGTCAGTTTCCCCGCAATGAGGCCGATGGTGCCGATATGCCAATCGGGGTTCGAAACCGCGATGATGTTGGGCATCTCGTCTTTTTTAAGCACATCCGCTTTGGCCTCCTTTAAATCCTTTTGCAGGATATTCTGCCGCCTGCTGTTCAGCTCACTCAATTCTTCCGCTTTTTCCACCTTGCCCAGCAGCAATTCGAAAGCGTGCCGTGGGGTATCCAGCCGGCCGGCCGCGTTGAGGCGCGGGCCGATGATAAAGCCGATTGTGGTGCTGTTTACCCGTTCCACAGGCACTTTGGCGCTCTCCAAAAGGGCCATCAGCCCGGGATTACTGCCTTCTTTAATGCTGCGTAGGCCCCATTTCGCCAATATCCTATTTTCACCCGTCAGCGGCACGCAGTCGGCAATGAGGCCGAGGGCCACCAGGCTGAGTTCTTTGAACAGGTAATCGCTCGCCTCCTTAGGTTGCAGGTAAAAAGGTGCGAGCGCGGCCACCAATTTATAGGCGATCCCCGCCCCGCTGATATCCTTGTTCGGGTACATGCAGTCCGGCTGTTTGGGGTTGATGAGGGCGAAGGCTTTCGGTAATTCCTCCGGCAGCGTGTGATGGTCGGTAACAACCACATCCATCCCCAACTGATTCGCGCGTTCAACCTCGTCCGCGCTCGTGGTCCCGCAGTCCACGGTAACCAGCAGGCCGATGCCCTTTTTGGCGAATTCCTCAATGAAATGTTTTTTTAGCCCATAACCATCATCATGGCGGCTGGGCAGGGTGTAATCCGCATCCGCGCCGATTTTTTTGAAGAAAGAATAAAGAAGAACCGTGGAAGTGATCCCATCCACGTCATAATCGCCGAAAACCATGATTTTCTGCCCGTCCGCCACCGCCTTCTGTATCCGTTCCACCGCCTTCCGCATGCCCTTTAAAAGGAAGGGGTCATACTGGTTTTCCAGCCCGCCCTCAAAAAACCGGCGGCGTTTTTCATCCGTGCCAAGGTCGCGATTCGCGAGGAGCTTGTTTATTACGCCCGAGTCGCTATCACAGTTCTTGATGATCCATTTTTTGCCGGTAAAACTCATAATGTGTCGGAGAGCTGGAAACTATGATAGCCTAATTTGAACAAATGTAGTATAGAAATAGGTTGACAAAAAATAAATTGCTTGTTACAATAACTTTCCAAAGTTAGCCCGCCCGAACATTAACCAGTAAACACCACTCGTGTTTAACGCGTATAAAAGTTCGGGAAAAACAGTATCGCGCGAATCGCCTTTATCGGCGCGGATTTTTTTTGCTATTATTCCATTTGTTAAAAAAACAGGAGAAAAAAATCAGAAACGGCAAACCAATACAAAGTAACTAAAACCCTCCCCGTTTTAGTTATTAAATTCCTTATTATGTCGGTTTTTAAACGGTTTTCCGCCCTGTTTCTGGCTTCTTTGATAACGGCCAACGGTTTCGCGCCATCCCTTTTTGCCGATGAGGCGGAAGTGTCTTTGCCGCTTGAGCCGACGCCTGTTTTGGAGTCTGTGGCCGAATCTGTGCCACCTGAAACTCCGGACATTCCGGAAGCCCCCTCCGAACCGGAAATCCCCCCGGAGGAAATCATGGCCCCCGAAACGCCTGCGGATCCGCCTGCTGAATCCGCCGGACCGGAAAGCGGCAAACCGAACATTCCGCCGCCACTTCCCGAAAATCCTCCGGAAGAGGACGCGGCGGAAACAATACCTATGGCGCCGGCAATTCCGCCTGTTGATTCGGAATTACAGGGGGCTCCTTCGCAGGAGTCCCTTATCCTGCAGGCCATCAC
The DNA here is from genome assembly GCA_016927155.1 of Candidatus Peregrinibacteria bacterium. Lineage (GTDB taxonomy): Bacteria > Patescibacteriota > Gracilibacteria > UM-FILTER-43-11 > UM-FILTER-43-11 > JAFGNE01. The sequence goes on along the minus strand of JAFGNE010000075.1, from coordinate 900 downwards.
GGCTCCCGCTTCCGCCGATGAGCTTATTGTGAAATACAAGGAGGATGCCTCCTGGTTGGATAAGGCGGAATTCAGGTATGTGAATGACCTTGAGAAGAATTCGGAAGCGACGGAATCATTGAAGCCTTTGAATATTGAAGCCGTCCGGCTGGAAAATGAGGTCACTCTTGGCGAACTTCCTCAGGTCATTGCCGAGCTTCAAAGCGATCCCGCCATTGAATACGCTGAACCGAATTATAAAATATCCGTTTTGGCGGAACCGCCCGACGATCCCGAATATCCGAGACAATGGGCTCTGCGGAAAATCAACGCGCCTGAAGGCTGGGCGGCCACACGGGGCGATGACAATGTCATCATCGCCGTCCTCGATACGGGCCTGGATTATTCCCGCGCGGATGGGCCGGAAAATATTGTGCCGGGTTATGATTTCATCAACGGCGATAACGACCCGCGGGATGACCACGGGCACGGCACCTATATGGCGGGTATCATCGCCGCCGGCACAGATAACGGAACGGGAATCGCCGGCGTATGCCCCGGATGCTCCGTCATGCCCGTAAAAGTGATAGACGGTTCCGGCATGGGCACTTACGCGGATGTGGCGGCCGGCATTGTGTGGGCCGCGGATAACGGCGCTAAAATCATCAACCTGAGCATCGGCGGCCTGGCTTATTCCCAGGCGCTTTGGGAAGCCGTCCTTTACGCCCAAAGCAAGGGCGCGTTCATCATCGCCGCCGGCGGTAACTGGGGAACCAACGCCCCCGTTTACCCCGCCGCCTACCCCGACGTTATCGGCGTGAGCGCCACGGACGCCGGCGATAACCTGTGGGTCAAATCCAACTTCGGCGAACATATCGACCTGGCCGCACCGGGCGTGGACGTTTTGGGGCCCGCCAGCGG
>JAFGNE010000074.1 GCA_016927155.1 Candidatus Peregrinibacteria bacterium | reverse complement strand
TGTTGCGCCGGTCTTCCGTGGTCACCTGTGTGCGGCCGTCCTGGGGGACGCGCTGTTCGTCGATCTTGAGGTTGCTCATGATCTTGATGCGCGAGATCACCGCGGGATGGATTTGCAAGGGGTATTCCACGATGTGGCGGAGCACGCCGTCGATGCGGAAACGCACGCGCACCGTTTTCTCTTCGGGTTCGATATGGACATCCGAACTGCCCGTGTGGAGCGCGTAGGAAATGGTATGCAGGACGATCTGCGGGATGTTGCCCGCGATGATGGCGTTCTGCATAAGGCCCGCCTGGGGAGCAAGCGGTTTTGAGGCTTGGGGCTGAGAGGCCGGAACCGCCTTAACAGGAGGTTCCATTACGGCCGCGCCCGCTTTACCCGCCTGAGATTGGTAAATCGGTTCTGGCATTTTTAAGAACGGGAATACGCGTTAAGCTTCACGCTGAAATCGACACCCTGGTCTTCGCCGGTCTGGGGGTTGGCCCCACGGTACCTGATGCTGATATTGCCGACGGACATCAGGCGGATCATCACGTCGCTATCCAGTTCCAGCCGGCCGGAAAGATTGATGAGCTGGAGGAAGCGGTCAAAATTCGTCTTGCTGGCGTAAATAGAAGTGGAAATGGGAGTGACGACATAGCCGTCTTTCGCTTCGGGGTTGCCCAACGTCATTGAAGAAAACTCAAAAGGCGGGCTTTTGGCATTGATCGCCATGGCGAAATTCTCAAGTGTTTTTACCAGTTCCAATTTATCTTCCCCTTTGGGGAAAACGGTATTTAAAGCGTCTTCCTTGGCGGCAAACTGCTTATCGTAAGCGGCCTTGTGCAATTCCTTTTCCTTGGAGATGGACGGCAGGATAACATTTTCGTAATGGCGCGCCTCGCTTTTTAAGGCTTCCAGCTGTGCCGGGGCGGCAAAATAAACCCTGGCCTGCGGATAAAAGAAAAGCGCCGAATAAACAACAAGGAGTAAGCCCGCGAGGATGAGGTAAGCGTAAGCCATTTTCAGGTTACGGGCCTTCAATTCCTCTATACGCTTACGCGCGAGAGGCCTTACACCGATAGGGGCGTTAAAAATATTGTCGTGGGCCGGAATAGGTTCAGGGGAGGTAAGAGTGACCATAGGTAAAAATTTACTTGTTGAAGGTTATTTATCCTGAGACGGCTTGAGGGCGAAAGAAAGCTGGAAACTTGAAGTGTATTTGCCGGTTTTCTTGTCCAGCGTTTTGCTAAGGGAACGGAATTCCTTAAAATCGTAAAAATAAGGTTTTGTCTTGTCTTCAGGGTTATCCGGGTTCTTCGGGTAATTCCGGAAAGCGATTTCCAGTTCGACCATTTTAGCCAGATTTTTGCCCAAAGGATCGGAAAGCGTGCCGCTTACCGTAACCGTGCCTTTTTCAGCGTCGAAAGAATAATTGTTATATTTCACGTACTGGGAAAGCTCATTGCCTTCATACACCGAATTGGTGACTTCATTGATCTTGGCGAGGATGTCGGGCCAATTCATGCGCGCGTCAATGATGTTCTGCACCATCTGTTCGTACTGGTTGTTGTACCCCTGCTTAAACTTCTTAATGTCGGCATTCGTTTTTTCCTCCTCGGCTTTTTTGGCATCAACATCCTGCGCGGCGGCGTGAAGGCGGCTGGCGTAATTCCGGTAACCGCTCACCAGGCCGAGCACGCGGTTGTTCACGTCCATATTTTCCACATAAAAGAACCCGGCGGAAAGGAGGATAAAAATAACGGCAAACTGTAAAAAGGCTTTGCCGAATTTGAGCATGCCCACGCCTTCGCCGGGCCTTTGCTCTTTCTTAACTTTAACCGCGGCTTTTTCCGGCGTTTTGGCCACAATCGTATCAATGATGGATTTAGTGGGCTTGACCACCGGCTTCAGCTCCGCCTTTTTGCCAAAAAGCTTAGTAAACACATTGCCGGTTTCCGCGGGTTTGGCCTCAGGCGCTTTAACGACGGGAGTAAAGGGGGCGTGGGCGGCAACTTTAAGGGGCGAGGGGGCCGCCGGAGTTGGGGCCGGAGCAGCCGTAACTTTAGGAACAACAGCCGGAACTGCCACAGCAGGCTTGGAAACGGCAACTTTAGCGGGAGAGGGAGCCGGAGCGGCAGCCGGTTTTAAGGGGGCAGCCACGGCCTTGGCTTCTTTTTTGGCGGGCTTTAGCCAGCGCATGACCTTGCTCCATGGGCTCACATAAAGGCCTTTGGCTTTAAGCTCGATGATTTCGGCTTTTTTAAGGTATTTTTTCGCGAAAGCGTTTTCTTTGTCGAGTTCAAAAAGTTTTTGGGCGGTATCCCTCATATCCGTGAATTTGACGGCATTGAACTGTTTTTTAAGCTGGTCCTGCAGGACGTTGATTTTTTCAGCGTGCATGGCCCGTTCCATCTTTTTCTTTTGTCCAATGGCGAGTTTCTCCGCCTTCAACTTTTCCTCCTGCGCCATTTTGGCCGCTTCAGCTTTCGCTTCTCCGATTTTGCCGACTATTTTGGCGGCGTATTTATTTTTGGGATCCAGCTCGTTCATCTTCATGGCAAAACTCTTCACTTCTTCAAAACGCCCGGCCTTAAAAGCGGCCCCGATTGCCTCTTCCAAAGCTTTGATTTTAGCGGCATTGGCTTTCTTTTTAGCTTCAGCTTCCGCTCCGTTTATTTTCTCCAGCCATTTGGCGGATGATTTGTTTTCGGGCGCGTAAGCTTTAAGTTCGCCAGCCAGCGTGCGGCACTGCGCGTGATTGCCTTCTTTAAAAAGCTTGGCAAGCATCGTCTCGTAATCGGCGACCTTTTTTGCCCTGACCTTTTCGGCGGCTTTCTTTTCCGCTTTCACGGTTTTTTCAAGAAGGAGGGCGGCCACGCGGTTTTTGGGGTCAAGGGCCGTCAGCTTCATCGCGAGCGTTTTCACTTCAGCAAAGCGCTCGGCGCTGTACGCGGCCTTAAGCTCGTTTTCCAGGCGGGAAGCCTGCTCTTTGGGGTTAAGATTGGTTGCTTGTGGTGTTGCAGCCATATTTTTGTTTTTATAAATCTTTTTATTATAGCATTTTTTATCTGCGGAATCAATACTCTTAATTTGCCTTGTTTCATAAATGATGGTAAATATACTTTTGGCTTATCCTTTAACACGGAACGTCCACGATGAACCTCGAACCATTGCTCGACAAAATCGACAAAGACCTCCGTTATCTTTGAAGGCCTGAAAGTGCAGGAAAAAAAGGATGAGGCGGAAAAGCAATCGGCAGCCCCCTGCCTTTGGGATAATCCCAAAAAAGCCGAAGCCATTTTAAAAGAACTCAAATACTGGACAAACCTTTTGGAAAAATGGACGGCCATCAAAAAGCGCCGCGATGACCTGGAAGAGCTTTCAGGTATGGTGAGCGAGGAAAACGAAGCGGAGCACGCGGAACTTGTGAAAGAGGCTGAAGATCTTGAAAAAACTTTCCAGAAAGCCCACATTGAACTCGTCTTAAACGGCCCATACGACAAAAACGACGCCATCCTTATCCTTTCTTCGGGCACGGGCGGTGTCGATGCGCAAGACTGGACGGAGATGCTCCTTCGCATGTATCTGCGTTTTGCCGAAAAACAGGGCTTTAAAACCGCCCTTACCGAAAAAACCGTGGCCGCCGAAGCCGGCATCAAAAGCGCGACGGTTGAAGTAAAAGGGCTCATGGCCTATGGCTATCTGAAATCGGAACATGGGGTGCACCGGCTGGTGCGCCTCTCCCCTTTCAACGCCAAAAGCCTCCGCCAGACTTCTTTCGCCCTGGTCGAAGTGCTGCCTGTCATTGAAGAACATGAAGGCGTGGAAATCGACCCGAAAGACCTGCGCGTGGACACGTTCAGGAGCAGCGGCGCGGGCGGGCAACACGTGAACAAGACCGATTCCGCCGTGCGCATCACCCATATCCCTACAGGCATTGCGGTAGCCTGCCAGAACGAGCGCTCACAAATACAAAACCGCGCCCGCGCCATGGCTATCTTAAAAGCTAAACTGGCCCGCAAGTTGCAGGAAGAACAAAAGGAAAAAATCGGGGAACTGAAAGGCGATTATAAGGAAGCTGCCTGGGGAAACCAGATCCGTTCTTATGTTTTCCAACCCTACACCATGGTCAAAGACCACCGGACAAAAGCTGAAACAAGCCAAATCCAGGAAGTGATGGACGGGGATTTGGATTTATTTATCGAAGCCTATTTGTTACAATCAAAAACCTCTAACCCTTAAGCCATGCCCCTTAAAGTGGAAACCGGCACGGAAAATAAAATCCTGCGGGCCAAATCCAGACCGGCCAAAACCATTACCAGGGAAACGCTGAAATTCATCAAGAAAATGGAGGAAACGATGATGGCCGAAAAAGGGGTGGGCCTGGCCGCGCCGCAGGTGGGAAAAAACGAGCGGATCATTGTGGCCCTGCTCAACCAAAAGACCATCGTGCCCATGATCAATCCCGAAATCACCGCCCATTCCGAGGAAATCTGCCTGGGTGAAGAGGGGTGCCTCAGCCTTCCTGGGCAGTGGGGAAACGTGCGGCGGTTCAAAGAAATTATCGTGAAATACAAAACCCCGAAAAACGAAGAGCGGATGATGAAGCTGGAAGATTTTAACGCGCGCATCGTCCAGCATGAAATCGACCACCTGAACGGGATCCTGTTCACCGATTTGCTGGAAACGGAGGATGTGCTTTTGGCACAACTGAACAAAAAACACGAGATTGAAAAAATTTAGGCCCAGGTGGCGGAATTGGTATACGCGCTGGCCTTAGGAGCCAGTGCCCAAAAGGCTTAGAGGTTCGAGTCCTCTCCTGGGCACCAAAATTGTTGCGAAAAGTGCTAAAGGAAGAATATACTTTCAGTAACATTAAAAAATAAAATTATGGCTAAAAAAACAATT
>JAFGNE010000073.1 GCA_016927155.1 Candidatus Peregrinibacteria bacterium | reverse complement strand
GGGCTGGTGCTCCACTGGCCAATCACCAATTTGATAACGGGCATCGCCATTCCCGTCTTTTTTTTCGGGTTCCTTTTCGCCATTTCCAAAGGCAACTGGCTTGGCGGCGGGGATATAAGGATCGGCGCGCTGATGGGCGCGATCCTGGGCTGGCCTAATGTGCTGATCGGCCTTTTTCTGGGGTATATTTTTGGCGCGGTTTTCAGTTTGACCGGACTGCTCACAAAACAGCTGCACCGCAAAAGCCAAATCCCTTTCGCTCCTTTTTTGCTGCTGGGGACGTATATCACGATGTTTTGGGGGCAGGAAATTTTAGCATGGTACCTGGCCACTATCTGACGACAACCGGCACCTTCTGGCTAAACCTCATTTTGCCGTCTTTCAGCGTAATCTTAAGCTGGAGCTCATAACGGCCGGCGGACGGACCCGACCAGATGAAAGTATAGGCGGAGGCGTCGCTGCCTGCAGCTTTGGCGATTTCGAAAGGTTTATCTCCTTCTTTTTTACCCAAAACATAAACCGTTTCCGCATCGGTTTCCGAAACGTAGGCCTTGATGAGCACGCGTGTGCCCGCCGCGTAAGAAGCGTTTTTAGCAGGAGAAATCAGGCGGGAAGATCCGGAAAGATCGCCCCCGTCGGATGGCTTAGAGGTAATATTAATTAAAGTTTTAGCCTCGTTTTTCGCGTAATCATAAACCGCCGCTTCCAGGGTATGCTCGCCAAAAGCGTCCGGAACGACAAATTGCCAAAGATAAGGGGGAGCGTGGTCGGTGGCTTTTAATTCCCCGTCCAGGTAAAAATCGACTTTGAGGATATCGCCGTCAGCATCACGGGCCTCCACTTCAGCGGTAAACGCGCTGCCGGCCATAAGCGACACGCCATTGGCGGGATAATCAAATGCGACGACAGGCGATAATTCATCCGGCCCTACGCGGACCTCAACGGAAGATTGGTTCGTGCGGTAAAGCTCATCGAAAACGATAGCTTTGATCGTATGGATAGAGCCTTCTTTGAGCTTTTGGCCCAATTCCAAATTGCCCTTAAAAGGGGGCAGGGTGGCCGTACTCATCAGGCGGTTATCGAAATAATATTCGACCTTGGCCACGCCGGCCGCGGAATTGATTTCTGCCCATACGCCCACATTGGGCGGACTGACCGTGCTTTGGGGAACAGGGGAAGTAATGCGGATTTCCGGTTTCACACCCTTATTTTCGGCGGTATGCACGTCATCGTATTCCGTAGGCGCCACTTCATCCTGGTTATTTTCCTTGGCCCATTGCCGCACGGGGTCTTCCCAGCTGGGCTCATCGGGCCGTTCGGAATGGTGTTCGAAAAACGCTTTTTTTTCGCGCGCTTCAGGCGGGGTGAATTCGGTGGCGAGCTTGCCGGAAGCTTTGTCGATCTCAATCATCTTATAAGAATTATCGACCTCCCGCGGGACAGAAAAGCTGGCAAAAACAGCGGAAACAATGTCTTCTTCCGGCGTGCTTTCAGAAGGCAGTTTGCCTGTGCGTCCGGAAACATTGACCCATTTGATGCCTTCCGGTTTTTCAAACTCTTCCCGCGGGGTGTCTTTCGTCGCTTCAGCCATAAAATCATGCCACACGGGCGCCGCGATATCGGAGGCCGCGGCTTTTAGGGGGGTGCCGTCGCTATTGCCCGTCCATACTCCCCCGGCTAATCGGCGCGTATACCCCAGTGTCCATGTGTCCAATGGCATCACAAGGTCATCTTTTTCTTTGTTTGACGTGCCGGTCTTGGCGCCGTTGGTCTGGCCGGGCAAAGTGAGATTATTGCGCCACCAGCCTTCAGGCCGGGCTTCCACGTCGGAAAGGATGTTGTTGATAAGATAGGCGGCTTGGGGATCCAAAATCATCTCGCGCTTTTCAGGCGGTTTGTATTCTTCCAGAATATTGCTGTTGCGGTCTTCAATCTTCAAAATCGCCACAGGATCAACCCTGTATCCGCCATTAGCGAAAGTGCCGTAAGCGGCCGTGAGGTCAAGCAGGCGCACTTCACCCGCGCCAAGGGCAAGGGAAAGGCCGTACCAATCGCTTGGCTGGTTCAGCCTAAGGCCCATTTTCCGGGCAAGATCCAGCACATTGGGGATGCCGGCGAAATAACCGGCTTTTACGGCGGGGATATTAAGCGATTCGGCAAGCGCGCGCCGGATGGTGACTGGCCCGCGGAACTGGCCGTCAAAATTTTGCGGCTCATACCATTCCCCGAATTTGGTGGCGACATCGTAAAGCACCGTGCTGGGCGCGTAACCCTGCAAAAAGGCGGCCGCGTAAACGATAGGCTTAAAAGATGAACCGGGCAAGCGCGGCCGCAGGGCCACATTGACCTTGCCGTCAATTTCATCATTCCAGTAATCACGCGAGCCCACCATGGCCAGGATCTGCCCGTTGTCAGGGTCAAGGGCGACTGCGGCGGCATTGGTGGCGCCAAAGCGGTTTTCGTTATCTTCAGCGTGTTTGGCGATCGCGTCCTCGGCGGCCTTTTGGATATTGGGGTCAATAGTGGTCATGATTTTAAAGCCGCCTTTTTCGATTTGGTCTTTACCATATTTATTTTCAACATATTCACGCACATAAGTGACGAAATGGGGGGCCAGCATGGCCTCGCGGAAAGGCTGGAACTCTTTCGCGTTGGCTTCCTTAATAGCCGTTTGGGATTCTTCTTCGGAAATATAGCCCAATTCCACCATACGGCTTAAAACAAAATCCGTGCGGCCTTTCACATAAATATCGCGGACCATGTCTTCCTCGCCATACGTGTATGTTTTCCCGAGGAGCCCCTTGGAAATCAATTCGGTGCTGTAATTGACAAGCTGTTGCTCAGAACGGATATTCATTTTCAGAATTTCCTCCGCGCTCAAGTTGATTTGGGGATATTTATTGTTGCCGTAAGGCGAAAAATAACTGGGGGCTTTGGGGATGGCGGCCAGGATGGCGGCTTCCGCCACGGAAAGTTCTTCCGCCTTTTTGCCAAAAAAAGTCTGCGCCGCCACTTCCACGCCAAAAATACTGGAACCGTAAGGGATGCGGTTCAAGTACATTTCCAGGATTTGGTCTTTGGTATAACGGCGTTCAAGCTCGAGCGCCAAAAGGATTTCACGGATCTTGCGCGTGTAAGTGCGCTCGGAAGAAAGAAAGGCGTTTTTGACGAACTGTTGCGTTAAGGTGGACCCTCCGCGCGGTGTGGAACAGACATGGACTTCATGGCAGACCGCTTTCATGATGGCCAGGATATCGATGCCCGAGTGATTATAAAATTCATCGTCTTCGATGGCCAGCGTGGCATGGACCACGCTTGGGGAAATGACGGAAAGGGGAATGATCTTACGGTTTTCTTCACCATGGATAGTATAGAGGGTATTCCCTTCCCTATCTAAAATCACGCTCGACTGGGCGGCGACAATATTTTGCAGGTTATCAATTTGGGGCAAAAAGGGATAAATGAAGAAAAGGACGGCTAAAAGGCCTAAACCCAAAAGCCCGGCGGCCGCGAGGACGGCAAAAAGGAAAAAGTCGAAAATCGTCAGATGTTTTTTCCCAAGGGCATAACGGTGGGTGCGGATGTGCGCCCAAAGCCTAAGCAGTTGTTTCCTATTCATGGGAGACGGGTGGATTAGGGTGGGGAGTCTGTACGGTGGGGACAAGGGCCCGCACGCTTTCCTTCAATTCTTCCATCCAGTTAAAGCCCAATTGCTTCATGTCGATCTTAAGCTTATCGCCGCTGATCAGCCAGTGGGAATTATGCCGGAGCATGTTCATGATGGGGACGGCCGTCATGGCGGGGCCCATAGTGAGGATAACCTGACGGCCACTGGCCATGGGGATGGTTTTGACATTGGTAAGGCCCGCCTGTTTGGCCAGGATCTTGATTTCAAGGGCCTGAAAAAGGTTACTGACCTGTTTTGGGAAATGCCCGTACTCGGTTATGAGGTCATCCTGGAATTCGGTCAGGATTTCCAGGCTATCGACCGAAGAGAGCTTCTGGTAAACATTGATTTTGTCTTTTGTGTCGGGAATGTATTTGTCTGGGATAAAAGCCTCCAGAGGAAGTTCAATGGAAACTTCGGGTTTCTTTTCTTCGGTTTCACTGACAGCACCGGCGCGCATCTCATCAATGGTGGTATTGAGCATACGGAGAAAGTGGTTCATGCCGACCACGCGGATAGTGCCATGCTGGTTGACGCCAAGAATATCGCCCGCGCCGCGAATTTCCAGATCGCGCATGGCCACTTGGAACCCCGAACCGAGCTCGGAAGCGTCCACAATGGCTTTTAGGCGTTTTTTGGCGTCTAAGCGCAATTGTCTGGATTGGTATAAGAAATAAGCGTACGCCTGGGTTTTGCTGCGGCCAATACGGCCCCTCAGCTGGTACATCTGCGCCAAGCCGAGGTTTTCCGCGTCATCCACGATAAGGGTGTTCGCGTTCGGCAAATCAATGCCATTTTCAATGATCGTGGAAGAAACAAGGACATCGTATTTCTTTTCTTTGAAATCCATGACGCGCTGTTCCAGATCTTCCGGTTTCAGCTGGCCATGCGCGACAATAAAACGGATGTTCGGCATCAACTGACGGTATTTCTCGGCGATGGAATCAATGGTCTCCACACGGTTGTGCAAAAAATAAATTTGTCCGTCACGCGCCGCTTCCTTGTTGATAGCCTCCATAATAAGGTTATCGCCGTATCGCCGCACCTCAGTGATGATAGGTAACCTGCCGGGCGGCGGCGTGGTGATTGTGGAAATATCGCGGAATTTATTGAGGGCAAGGTTAAGTGTGCGGGGTATGGGTGTCGCGGTCAGCGTCAGGATATCAACATGATTGCGGACCTGTTTGAATTTTTCTTTTTGCTTCACGCCGAAACGCTGTTCCTCATCCACAATGATCAGGCCAAGGTTAAAAAATTTGACGTCTTCCTGTAACAGCCGGTGGGTACCGATGATAATATCAATATCACCTTTTCTCAGGCTTTCCAGGATTATTTTTTGCTCTTTAGGGGTGCGGAAACGGCTGAGCATATCCACGCGCACGTTGAACCCCTGGGCGCGCCGCAAAAAGGATTTGTAATGCTGGTCGGCCAAAATGGTGATGGGGGAAATAAAGGCGACCTGTTTACCCCCTTGCACCGCCTTAAATGCGGCGCGCATGGCGACTTCCGTTTTGCCGAAACCCACATCGCCGCACACCAGCCTGTCCATCGGCTTTTCACTTTCCATATCGTTTTTCACGTCCTGGATGGCCCGCATCTGCCCGGGAGTTTCCTCATAGGGGAAGGCGGCGTCGAAACGCTGCTGTTCTTCGGTATCCTGCCCGTAATTATGGCCTTTTGCCTGGGCGCGTTTGGCATAAAGTTCCAGAAGTTCTTTGGCGATTTTTTGGGTTTCCTTTTTGACTTTTTGCGTGACATTCTTCCATTCCATGGCGCCCAGCCGTGAAAGTTGCGGTTCATTTTCCTCGCCGCCGACAAATTTACTGATCTTGTCCGCCTGGTCCACAGGGATGAATAACCTGTCGTTTTCCGCGTAAGCGATTTCCAGATATTCGCGATGGATTTCGTCGATCGTACGGGACACCACACCTAAAAACCGCCCGATGCCGTGGTCCATATGAACCACCAGATCGCCTACCTTCAGGCCCGTCAAAAAATCCAGATTTATTTTTTGCGCCCCAAGGCTTTTGGCTGTTTTACTGAGGTTAAAAATTTCCTTGTCAGTCAACAACTGGATATGGAGTTGGGGATTCTGGAAAGAAATGGGGACATTGGACAGGTCGCCGGCGTTAATGATATGGATACGTGCTTCGGAATCCTGCCGGGTGGTGTATTGGATTTTTTCCTCGCTGAAAATAGCCGTCAGTTCCTGCACGCGCTTGGTCAGGATGTTGATTTTCCAGCCGCGCTGGAGCTTGTCCCGCAAGTCGTTTAGTAGGTCAAAAAGGTTGTAATACTTAAGGAGGGAAAGGTAGCGGAGGTGGAAATAGCGTTCGTCATTCTGGGGGAAAGAGGTGAAAATCACTTTCTGGGCCAAAGAATTTTTCAGGGTATTTTCAATCGCATCCGTCCGGTCGTCGATATCATCCACAACAATCAAATCGCCGGCGCGGATATGGTCTGAAAAAACACCCTGGCTGGCCGGAAGGGTAATGGGCAAAACATCCAAATGGTCCAGGCTTTCGCCTAATTGTTTGGTTTCCTGGTCGAAAAACCGGATGCCGGCGACTTTGTCATAATCTACTTCAATTTTTACCGCGTGTTCCTGGTCTGGCGGGAAAATATTGACCACACCGCCCGCCCGCC
>JAFGNE010000072.1 GCA_016927155.1 Candidatus Peregrinibacteria bacterium | reverse complement strand
GTCTTCGGGGGCAATAAGCGTGAGGCGGCCCGCGTACACTTCGCCCGAGCTGAATTCCGCGACAGGCTCAAGGCATTCCGGATCATCCAGGCGGCAATAGACCTTATCCAGCGCGGCATTCCCGCCTGAAGTTTTAAGGGGCCACCCCATAAGCCACGCCAAAGGCGCAGGCAATATTTGGCCTTCCGCCCCGCCGGGATTGAGTTCGCTTTTCAGCCGTTCCACATAAGGCTGCAGGCTGCTTTGCCCCGCTTCCACATGGTTTTCAATCGCCTTAAGGACAAGAAAACGGGCGTCTTTCCGCAATGCTTCCCTGTCCCGAAAAAGCTCAAGGGTGAGCGCGGTATCGTACTCCCCATACTCACTCAAAGCCCATAACATGGCGGCTTTTTCGTCCGCGAGCAAATTTCCATCGGCCATTTTACCGACAAGATATCGCGCGGTGTTTTCTAGCGTCTCATCATTGATTTCTTCGCCATTTTTTTTGGCGAAGTCCAAAGCGTAAAGGGCGTAAGCGGAAAGGAGAGGGTCGCTTAGGCCGGCATTTTCCCAGTAAAAATATCCGCCATCCGCCCGCGCGAAGCGCGGGAGAACCGCGGCGGCCTTTTTGAACTGTTCTTCCAAGGGGCCGCCCGCATCGGATGTTTTGACGGGCAAAACGGCGCGCGCGTTTTCTTCACGCGAGCGGAAAATAAGACTGATCTGACCCGGCGCATTTTCCGCCGGCACTTCAGCCTGCCACAGGACCTGCGCGCTTTGGCCCGCTTTCACGGAAAATTCTTTTTTAGGGAAGTCTTTCACGGAAAACCCCTCCGCCGCCATTTCCAGCTGGCCGGAAATATCGTTTTCCGAAACATTGCGCAAAAAGGCGCCTACCGCGATTCTATCGCCGGGCATGACATAGCGGGGCACAAGGGGGTCGAGCGTATAAAGGCTTTTGGCGGGAAAAATAACCGAAGCTTCGCCAAACCGGCTGACGCCTTCTGTGACAACCGCCTGCGCGGCCCATGGCCCGCCATTTTCAGGCCATTTGAATTCGACCTCAGCATACCCGCCATTATCCAAAACAATGAGCGGATTAAAATAAGCCACGAAGGCGCTTCCTCCTTTAAGGCCTGAAAGGGCTTTAAAAATATCCACCGCGGACCCTTTAAGTTCCATGGGCGCCAAACTGGAAGCCGTGGCAACCTGCAGGGGGCGGAAGCCAAGGAAATAACCAAGAATCCCGGGGCCTGCCCCTTTCTGTGTGACGCGTATGGCCGCGATCCCCGGCACATCCTGATTTTTATAGTCGTACGCGTGGAACCTGATTTTAACCGTATCCCCAGGCTTCGGGGCGGGCGGGTCAAAAGACAAATCCATTTTTATCTCCTGTTCCCGGCGGCTGACGCGAAGCGGCACCGTTTGTTCTTCCAGCGCGAGATCCGGAAGCGCCCCGTCTTCTTCCCCAAGCGCGGTTTTTTTGTCCTGAAGAATTTGGATTTCTCCGGCAAGCCTTTGTCTGTCTCCTTCGCTTCCCATAGGGACGCCTTTGAATTCCTCTTCCAATATCATCAATTTAAGGGCAATGGAATCTTCTTCGGCGGCACGTTTTTTTTGCGCTTCCAGAAGCGAATCAAGCTGCTTGCCGGAAACCCTCAAAACAGCCGCTTTCACATAAACATTGGGCACCATGGCCTCATCCACCGGAATTTCAATGGGCGTCAGCGCGGCCAGAAGAGGCACCATTTCGTGTCTTAAAATTCCCATGCGCTCCACGGTGAAGAGCAACGCGGCCGGATTTTCCTGTGAGACAAACGGAGCCACGGCAAGAAAACGCGCCTTGCCGCCCACATACGCGAGCGACTGGTCAGGCACCAGAACAAAATTTTCCATGCCCGTCTTCCCCTCAGGCGTGATCAGGAAAAGCCGTTTTTCGGCAATGGCAACGTTCCCATCCCCCCCTTCATATTCCGCGCGCAAAAAATAAATCCCTCCCGGCATATCCCGTGATACGGGAATTTGAGTGATTACAGGCTCTTTCCCGCTAAAAATCCATTCGGAAAACCATTCTTTGCCCCCTTCCTGGGACAAAACAATCTTCATCTTTTCCCCTTCAACCGGCACGCCATCAGGGGTGAGCAGGACAGATGTGGCTTCAAAATCTTCATCCGGGCGCATGAGCAGGCGTTTGGCGCCAAGGCCGGCGTAAAAAGCACAAGGGTGGACACGGAAATAGAAATGGCGCGTCAGGATTTCGCCGTTGAAATCGCGGACGCTTACCTCAAGGCGGTAGGAAAAACCATCTTCCAGGAAACTGTTTTCTTTTCCGATGAGGGGTAGGCGCGCGCGGCCTTCCTTGTCAAACGTCATGTCGCCCGCCGCCAGCAATTCCTCTTGCGCGTTCCCGCTTAAAACCAAAGGCCTGTCCCACGGGCCGTAAGAATAGGCGGACTCTTTTTCGGCGCCAAAAAAGAATGGTGTCCGGTAAAGCCGGAACCCTCCCATAAGGTGCGCCGCCGGAAGGCCGAAAGGATAATGGGCGGTAAAGGCGGCGAGAGGCATTTCGCCTTTTTTGTAATCCGTCCGCGCGTTTTCCCATTCCAGGGAAAAAGGCGGTTCGTTTCCGGTGATTTTTATATCCGCGCCGCCCCACTCCTCGTTACCGGAAAACACCGCCAGCTTATAATCTCCCGCTTCCAGGCTCTCGGGCAAAAGCATGATGCCGTCAAAAGAGCCGTCCCGACGCAAAGGCAAGGCGAGGCGCGCTTTCTCATCGCCCGTTTCATCCTGAAGCAAAACGGATACCTGGACGGTTTCGGAAAAGGAAAGCTCAGTGTCCGCGTCCGTCCTTACTATCCCCTTAAAAGCCAGATCTTCCCCCGCGGTAAGAATATTGCGGCCGGGAAAAAGCCAGGCGCGGGGTTCAAGGGGGGCCAGCCATACGCCATACGCGGAACCGGCGGCGGGATTCCAGTATTCGCCCGCCACAGCCCATCTTTTTTCACCATCCCGCTCTTTTTTTCCCACAACGTAAATCCCTTCCCCTCCAAATTTGCCGGCCATTTTATAAATGCCGTCGCTGTCCGTTGTCCCGCGGGCCAGTTCGCCGCCTTCGCCGCCGTAAAAAACAAGTTCCATGCGCGCGACCGGCTGGCCTGTTTTTACGTCCACCGCCCAAACCAAAACATCTTTTTCGGATTTTTTAAGCACGAGGACCGTACCGGAAACCACAAAAATCCTATGGATTGTCGCGTCTTCCACCCCTTTGGCCGTCACGGAAAGAAAATAAAGACCCGCTTCCCATTCTTTTTTCCCAAAAAGGGCCGCCATATCCAGGGAAGTCCCGCCGGATTCATCCGGAGCAGGCAAAACGGCTTTAGGCTGCAAAGCACAGGGCGCGTCCTGCCCCTTCCAGGAAAAAAAAGACTTTTCACTGAGACGGCAATATTCAACCTCCAACGCGTCCGCTTTCCCTGTTTTTACAAAAAAACGGGGAGGCAACCCTTCAACAGCAAAAGCGTCCGCGCCGGCACCAACCCATGAAAGGCCGGAAAGGGAAACTGATCCGGCGGAGACCACACCGCTTTTCGTTTTAAACCTGATTTCAAGGTCTTCAGCGATCCCCAATTCCTTGCCGGCCTTAACTACAAAACGGTATTCCCTTCCGGGCAGGTAAGGGAAAGTGGGTGTGAAAGTCAGGATGTTTTTATCGGGAGAGCCGTCTTCCGCGAACCCGTAAGTGGCTTCCATATTAAAGAAACCGTCATTTTTGGGTTTTTTTTCGGCGTCCACATCATTCGACGGAAAAAGCTGGATGTTTTGCCCCGGCCGCACCGCCCCCAATTCCACCGGCTGGTTAAAACGGAGCGTGATGGCGGCATCCGTCGCCGCTTCTTCCCCGTCGGTCGGCGAAACCCGGATGACACGGGGCTTGGGAGTATCAAAATAAAAAACCTCTTCTTTTTCCGTGGCACCCCCTTCGCGCGATGCCAGGCCGGCGGGAACAGTAAATTTATAACGGCTGTTCATGGCCCAGGCTTCCGGAATGAATTGGAAAGCGCTTTCCCCTAAAAGGCGGAAACGCCCCCCTGCAGGCGGTTCAATGACAAGAAGGCCGTCGCCGTGCGTGGCCAAATCCATCGGCCTGTCGAACAACACTATAACCGGCTGGCCCTGTTCCACAACAGGAATTTCTCCATCCGGCAGGCGCGGTGAAACAAACCTCGCATAAGGCGCTCCGGTAACCACAAAAGACAAAACGGCATCAGCCTTAAGCCTTTTTCCATAAAAATTTTTTGCCGCCCCTCCAACCGTCATCTTAAATTCCGAACCGATGGGCAAAGGGTCATAAGCGCTAAAAATAAGCGTGCGCCCGTCGGGCCAGGCAAAATCGCCCGCAAGAAAAGGGACCATCCTGAATGACTTTTCCACACTGCTTTTATTCATGCGCTGGCTAAAATGCAATGTGACAGGCGCCTGGAAACTGATCTTCAGGATTTCACCCGGAACATCCGCGCCTACAACCATCGGGGCGGGAATGGCGCGGTAACCCAGAACAGCGGCAACGATAAGCCCGAAAAAAATCACCGCGAAACGCCTGCCCCGAGCAGAGCTGAGGGAAAAACGCCGGAAATGATAAGAGAAAGGTGTCATCGGGTAGGATGATTGTACCATATAAAGGTAAAAGGCTTTTTTTGAAAATTTATATTAAAAAATCTTTTTATCAAAAAGTCAATATATAAAATTTGACTAAATTTAATAAAATGTGGAAAGTAATATATTTTATTTCTAATCAATCATTCCAAATGATTAAACGAGTTTTACTTGTATGCCTATTAGTTGTTTCGTTAGCGGCCCCCATTGCCTTGGCCCTGGAACAGCCTGCCGGTACCGGCACAGTCACCGTGAAAGTGACGGATGAAAATGGTGTGGACATGAATGGCAAGTGGTACCTTCACCAAGGCACAGGTAATCAGGGGCTGATGCTCCGCAACGGCACTAAAGGCGAGACTTTTTTCATGCCTGCCGGTTATTATTTTCTTGATACATGGCGCCTGCCTAAATATGAAGGGCGACGGATTTTAGGCGCCAACCCCCAGCTTGTGGATGTGGGGAGCGCCATTGAATATGTGTTGCAGTATTTTAAGACCCAGGCGGACATGGATGCGGTGATCACCGCGGAACAGGCGGTTGCCGAAACAGCGGAAATCCCCGCCATGGCCGAAATTTCCTCCGAAGAAGAGACGGCCGTTCCCGATGAACCTTCCCGGCAAACGATTGAAACGCATTATGTTTTCGCCAGGCCTTTTGAAATGGCCCCCATCACCCTAACGACACCTTCTAATTCCGGCGAAGGCGGCGAAGCCGCCCCGGAAACCCCTGTGGTTTATGCGCTCGCGGCTACCGGCCCTTCCGCCACCCTGTTGCTTTTTGTTCTCATGTCCATCGCGGGAGGAATCGCTTACACCATGAAAAAGGATATCGGTTAATAAACTGACCTTAATTTCGCGGGAAAAAGCTCCGCTCCGGCGGGGCTTTTTTGTACAGCCAAACCAAAAATTTCATTGACTTTTTTTATATTTTAGATAAAATGTTTTTTAATACTTGTTAACCATCCAAGAGCCATGGCGGATCTGCCCCTCTACTTAACGTACGACGATGTCCTCCTTCTTCCCCGGTATTCCGAAATACTGCCGAAAAATGTGGAAGTAAAGACACGCCTGACACGAGGAATAAGATTAAATATCCCCCTTGTTTCGGCGGCCATGGATACGGTGACGGAAAACGAGCTGGCCATTAAGATGGCGCTTTATGGGGGGATCGGCATCATCCACAAAAACCTGAGCCCCGACCAGCAGGCCGAGGAGGTTTCCAAGGTAAAACGTTTTGAAAACGGCTTCATCAGGAACCCTATCTGCGCCAGGCCGGATAACACGATCGACGACATTTACCGTATCCGTGAAAAATATGGTTATAAGGCCGTACCGGTCACCGACAACGGCAAACCGGACGGAAAGCTGATGGGCCTGATCACCGCCAACGACTATTTCATCCACAAGCACGGGAGCATGAAGGTGAAGGAAAGGATGACGCCGGCCAGCAAACTCCTGGTGGCCTACAAAGACATCACACTGAGCCAGGCCAACGACATCCTGGAAGAAAGCAAGCATAGCAAACTGCTGATCGTGGACAACAAAAAAAGTTTCCACCTGTTCGCCATGGTCACGCGGCGCGACATCGAAAAAAACAAGCTTTATCCCGAAGCGAGCAAGGATTCGGACAAACGCCTCCGCGTGGGCGCCGCTGTGGGGCCGGCCAAGAACATGGAAGAGCGCGTAGAAAAACTGGTGCAGGCCGGCACGGACGTGCTCGTGGTGGATACGGCCCATGGCCACAGCAAAGGCGTGATCGACACCGTAAAATACATCAAGAAACATTATAAAAAGATGCAGGTGATTGCCGGCAACATTGCCACTGTTGAAGCGGTGCAGGCGCTTTGCAAGGCCGGCGCGGACGCGGTGAAAGTCGGGATCGGCCCCGGTTCCATCTGCACCACGCGCGTGGTTACCGGCATCGGCGCCCCGCAATTTTCCGCGGTGTTCAACTGCGCGAAAGAGGCTAAAAAACTCGGCATCCCCGTGATCGCCGACGGCGGCGTGAAGTATTCCGGCGATGTGGCCAAAGCCCTGGCGGCCGGAGCGGAAAGCGTGATGATCGGGAGCCTGTTCGCGGGCACCAAGGAAAGCCCCGGCGAAATGGTCTACCATGAGGGCAAAACGTACAAAGCTTACCGTGGCATGGGCTCCATGGGCGCCATGGCCGGCGGCGGCAAGGAGCGCTACGGCCAGGCCGACGTGAAAGATGAAACCAAATACGTCCCCGAAGGCATTGAAGGCCAAATCATTTACAAAGGCGAAGTGGCGCACGAGGTGTTCCAGCTGGTGGGCGGCCTCCGTTCCTCCATGGGCTATACCGGCGCCAAAAATATTCCCGATTTCCAGAAAAAGGCGAAATTTGTGCAGATCACCAACGCGGGACTGATCGAAAGTCATCCTCACGACGTGATCGTCATCAAAGACGCGCCGAATTACAAGCCGGTGAAATAGCTAAAGTTTGGACGGGAACGCGAAATTCACGAAAACGACAAGGCCAAAAAAGAGCAGGCACGCCGCGAAAATCACCATGATCCAGGGCGACGCCTCTTCGTCTTCCTTTCCGCCGGTTTCAAGCTGCAGGTAAAGCGTGGTGCTTCCATAAAGCAGCGCGACCAGGGCGAAAGGCATGTCCATGACGCGCATCAGGATGAGCGACCAATCGGCATAAATCCCATTGCGGAACAAAAGCGCGCAAACAACATACGCGAAAGCGAGGACGAAAAAATAAATCGCGCTGACTTCGTGGAGGTTTTTGAGGCTGTTCATGGTAGGCCTTGGTTGATTTTATGGTAGCAAAAACCAAACAAAGAGACAATATGGCCCACCCCGCTTTTACTTTGGAGTATAATAAATTACGTTTTGGATAACAAATTTTATCCTATTTAAATAATAAGGCTATGGCTAAAACGGATATTTTAATTATCGGCGGCGGGCCGGCGGGAATTGTTGCCGCGGTTACCGCCCGAAAAAACAATCCCGCGAAAAAAATCATATTGGTCCGTGAAAAGGAAAAAGGGGTCATCCCCTGCGGCATTCCTTATATATTCAATCGACTGGATTCTGTTGAAAAAGACCTGATGCCCGATAAGCCCCTTGAGGTGAACAAAATAAATCTGCTCATCGATAAAGTGACCCGGATCAGTCCTGCCAATAAAAAGGTTTATTTTGAAAACAGCAGGCAGCTGAATTACGATAAATTAATCCTGGCGTCAGGCTCCGAACCCACTTTAATTCCTATTAAGGGAATTGATAAAAAAGGCGTCTGGCATATTAAAAAAGATTTTGAATATCTGAAAAAATTCAGAAAGGCGGTATTACAATCAAAAAATATAGTGATCATCGGCGGGGGATTTATCGGCGTTGAACTCGCTGAAGAATTGAGCGCCGTCAAAACATTGAATATCACAATTGTAGAAAAACTGGAACATTGCCTGATCACCACGTTCGATGAAGATTTTTCTATCGCGGTTGAGGAAAAATTAAAAGAAAAAGGCGTAAAAATTTACACCAATGCCAATGTGGAAGATATTATGGGGAAAAATAAGGTGGAAGCTATAAAACTGAACAACCGAAAAATCCCCGCTGATTTAGTTGTTTTATCCATAGGGGCGAAACCCGATGTGAATTTGGCAAAAGAAGCGGGAATTAAACTGGGAAAATGCGGAGGGGTTAAGGTAAATGAATATATGGAAACAAGCTGCAAAAATATTTTTGCAGCCGGGGATTGTGTTGAAACCCGGTGTCTGTTAACCCAAAAATATATTCCCATCATGCTGGCCTCAACCGCCTGCCATGAGGCGAGAATAGCCGCAGCCAATTTGTACAAAAAAGAAAAATTAATTAAAAATAACGGAACATTGTCGGTTTTTTCCACTTCCGTTAACGGTTTGACGATAGGGATAGCGGGGCTGAATGAAAAAAAAGCCAAAGAAGAAAAGTTCGATGTCGTCATCGGCAAAAGCGAATCCCCCAACCATCATCCCGGAGTTTTACCCCATACGCAGAACATAAAGGTTAAACTTATTTTTTCCAAATCGTCCGGCGAATTGCTGGGCGGGCAAATCATGGGGCCCGAAAGTGTGGGCGAAATGATCAATATACTCGCTTTGGCCATTCAGAAAAAAACAACAATTTATAATTTTGGCACTTTACAAATCGCTACCCATCCGCTTTTAACAGCCGCCCCCACAGTTTACCCGCTCATCACTGCCGCCCAATTGGCATTGACCCAGATAAAATAACCGGCAGGGCCCCAGTGAACTTTTACAACAGCGATTGAGGAAGGTTTTAAAAATTTCACTTTTTTTATCGCACAAAATGGTATAAATAATTAGACCGCTTTCGGCGAATTCATCTGCCTGCCCGATTCATTGAAATACCAAGCGCGTGAGCCATCGTACACTTTATAAAATATTGATGAACCGATATTATAAACGACGGAGTTTAAACAAAAATAACCACCCCTTTTTATGAAACTCAACCCGAAACAGCTCAAAGCCGTGAGATGGTCCGCCCGGCTGACCGCCCTTGCCCTTTTGGCTTTGGGCCTGCCATTCTATTTTGGCTACGGGAACCCTCTGCCGTTCATCAACCCCGATTATTCGCTGGCGGAAAATGTCGGCCTCATCCTCCTGCCCCTGGTTTTCATCGGGCTGGCGCTGGGATGGAAATATGAAAAGGTTGGAGGATGCCTGGTCGTCCTTCCCCTAACCATCGGCTTGGTACTCGCGCTGAGCACGGGGGAGGGCTTCCCCATGAACCTGCTTATCGCGCTTATTCCCGGGGCGCTTTACCTTGTGGCGGGATACCAAAGTAAAAAAAATAGAATGCCCTTAGGGGAGTAGGGGGTTGTTTCCCCGCTGCTCTTTGCTGTATCTTATTGCCATGAAACTCACTCATGACGAAGTCAAAAAAATCGCCAAACTCGCGCGGCTTGGGCTAAGTGAAGCGGAAGTGGAAAAGTTCAGCGTCCAGCTTTCGGATATTCTGGACCATGCCAAAATGCTGGATGAAATCGACACTTCAAAAGTGGAGCCGATCGCCCAAATCACGGGGCTGACCAACGTGAATTTTAAGGATGAAGTGCAAAATTGCGCCGTGACGGACGAGCTTTTAAAACAATCGCCGCAGCCCATTCATAACCGGATGATCAAAGTAAAAAGCGTTTTTTGATGATCAATCTTTCCATTGCCGAAGCACACAAAGGGTTAAAAGAAAAAAAGTTCAGCGCCACGGAACTTGCCAAGGCGTACCTGAAACGGATTAAGGAAACGGACGGCAATCTACATTCGTACGTGACCGTAACGGAAGACGTGGCCTTGAAGCAGGCGGCGGAAGCGGATAAAAAAGGAAAATTTGAAAATCCACTCGCAGGAATCCCCATGAACCTGAAAGATGTGGTATGCACGGCGGGAATCAAAACGACAGCCTGTTCCAAAATCCTCGAAAACTTTGTGCCGCCGTACAACGCCCATGTTTATGACAGGTTGCGCGAGGCGGGCGCGGTGCTTTTGGGCAAAAGCAATACCGATGAATTCACGATGGGCTCAAGTTCGGAAAACAGTTATTTTGGTGCTACGAAAAATCCGTGGGATTTTACGTGTGTTGCCGGCGGTTCTTCCGGCGGACCCGCGGCCAGCGTGGCGGCGGACCAGGCGTGTTTTTCCATCGGCACGGATACAGGCGGCAGCATTCGCCAGCCCGCTTCGCTTTGCTCGTGCGTGGGTCTGAAGGTAACGTATGGCCGAGTTCCGCGCGAGGGCGTGATCCCGTACGCGTCATCTTTCGATACCATCGGCCCGCTGACGAAAACAGTGGAGGATGCCGCGTTGGTGCTTCAGGCTATCGCGGGGAAATCCGAACGCGACGCGACAACACCCAATGTGCCCGTGCCTGATTACACAAAGTTCCTGAAAAACGACCTGAAGGGCATGAAAATAGGCGTACCGAAAGAATTTTTTGAACAGGGCGTGGAAAAAGAGACGGCCGATGCCGTTATGGGGGGAATTGAAGTAATGAAAAAGCTCGGCGCCATAGTGGAAGAAGTCAGCCTGCCACTCACCAAATACGCCATTCCTGTTTATTATTTACTGGTAAAATCCGAGGCCAGCACCAACCTGGCGCGGTACGACGGCATTAAATATGGCCACACCGCGGGGGGGGCGAAAGACCTGGAGGAAATCTACATCAAAAGCCGTCAGGAAGGTTTTGGTCCGGAAGTGAAACGCGCCATCATGCTGGGGACCTATTGCCTTTCCGCCGGTTATTTCGACGCCTTTTACCTGAAGGCCGCCAAAGTGCGCGCGCTTATCAAAAAGGAATATGAAGAGGCGTTCAAAAAGGTGGATGTGCTCGTTACCCCCACCTCCCCTTTCCCCGCCTTCAAAATTGGCGAAAAAACGGAAGATCCGCTGGCCATGTACATGGCGGATATCTTAACCGTTCCCATCAACCTGGCGGGCGTTTGCGGCATGTCGGTTCCCGCCGGTTTTAGTCCGGCCGGATTACCGATTGGCATGCAGCTTATTGCTGACCAATTTAAGGAAGAAAATCTGTTCCATGCGGGACACGCTTTCCAGCAGGCGACGGAGTGGCATAAGAAGAAACCGTCCTTTTAATTTCAACGGGCGCCGTTTACCTAGTCGTCATGGCCAAAGCGCTGGAGCATGTAAACGAATTCATTAAGGTCGAATTTGCCATCTTCGTTCCAGTCCACCTCTTCCCTGAGTTCTGAGAATACGGCCGCCATATACTTGAAGTCGCTAAGGTCGATCTCGCCGTCACCGTTCAGGTCGCCGAATTTGAGGGCTTCCTTGGCATCGCGTGAGAAATCAAGTTCCAGGTCAAGGACGTAGCGGTCGCCGGTTTTGACGCCGGAAAGGACCGGGACGTTATAAAGGCCTTTCCTTAAGGCATATTTTGTTTCAATCGTGAAATCATAACGGCCTGCCGCCATTTTGAGAACAGAAACATCCGCTTCGCCGAAAATATCCGTGTGGATCAGTATGGTACGCACCGGGATGGTACGGTCGCCCGGATTCCAGATTTTTAAAATCAGGTCTTCTTTATGGCCTTTCAGGTAATCCGCGATATCGGGTATGCCGGCGATCAGCTGCCGTTCGGCTTCGGTAAAATCATCCGGGCGGATAACGCTAAGGTTCTGGATCTTTTCGTTCAGGGCCGGCAGCTTATCAGCCCCTATCCGGTCATGGATATTGTAATAAAGGTCCTGGCGCGCGGCATTTATTTTGTAAAATTCTTCCACCAGGCCAAAAACCTTTTCCAAAAGCCATTGGGCGACCCAGCTTCCTGCCTGCCGCCAAGAAGTCAGGCGGGTTTCCGAAATGACATTGACCAGTTCTTCCGTTATAAAAGGCAAACGGGAAGCGAGGATTTCCTGGAATAAAGGATTGCCATAAGCGTCCGGGGGTGTCTCGCATGCAAAAGCGCGTTCGCGTTCAAGGCCGACAAAAGAACGGAGCAATAAAGAACTGGGGGGGACGGGCTTTGCCAGCGAATCGTCATCGAAAGACCCTACCCATTTTTCCAGCGCGCTTTCAGCATTTTTGCATTCCGCGCTTTTCACCTCGTCATCAAGGCTGTATTCGTTATAATCCATGTACTCCATATCCTGATACGCCATATCCTGTGAGGCCTGCGACTGGAGGGCTTCTTTCAGACGTTTTAAAAACACCTCATCGCGCACTTCTTTGACGCGTACAACCACTCTGGCGTTCACGTCCACAAGGGTACCGGGAATTAAACGGGGCGGGATGATGATCGTCGCGGTTTGGCCAAAATCGGTATTGCCGCAGTAATTGGTCGTCCACATTTTATAGGAATAGGCCACGTTTTTAACCGGATCCTGGACGACCGAATAGTCAATAAGGCAAGTGCTGTCATCCGCACAAGGCCGGAAGCCGGAAAGGGCGGAGAAACTCCTGTAGACAACCGCGTCAGTGACCGCGCTGCTCAACGCCCCCCAGTCCACTTTGACGCCGGGATTCCCGTCCGGCCCGTACACAAGGGTAAGGTCGGAATTGCTGAGATCCATAATAGGCGCCGCGGGGCACCGGGTGCTGCTTCCGCCACCGCTACCCGAAGAGCAGGCACTTAAATTTAACGTACAATTGGCGTTGCAGGAAAGCGTGCCGCTTGCGTACCCCTGAGTGATGCAGGTTTGGCCGTTCAATTCAGCTCCGTCACATTGCTCACCGGCTTCCACAATGCTGTTGCCGCAAACAGGGCCGGCCGGAGCGCCATTTTCTAACGCGCCCGCTTCCGGATCCCCGCCGGCATCGGGACGGGCATCGCCGTTAAAATCAGAATCGATTGTTTCGGGGTCGCGGTCGGCCCAGGTAAACTGGTAAGACGGAGCATCCCCATCCGTAAGCCCAAAACCGGTAGACGCGCTGGCCCAGTTGGTTACGCCCGCGGCATTCACAAAGGGGTCTGTGGCGGCTATAAAATTGGTCGTTGTGCCATGGTTGGCGGCATCCTCGTCTGTCAGCACGCCGACCGCAGCTATCCCGTTAATATTTTCCCAGCCGCCGTTAATCATGTCTTCCACGTTATAATAAAGGGCATGGGCACCAGTTCCCATATCATCATTCAGGAAAAGATTCTGCTTCACTACCGAATTGGTCGGAGCTATGCCTATGCCGAATCCGGCGAGCGAACCGATAAAAAGGTCGCCGAGCTTTCCCATCCCGTCAAAAGCATCACAATTGTTATAGAACGTGTTATTGATGATACTAAGACCATCCAGCATGCCGGCGGCAAAAATGGCCGCGCAGGCGTCAATGGTAGGGGCCGGAGGCGGACCTGCCGGTATTTCACCCCTGTTATTCGCGAATATGTTATTTTCAATGTGCACATTTTCCATCGGGTGTGCAATACGTATAACCTCAATGCCGAATGAATTGTGATGGATGTAACTATTCACCAAACCGATGTCACTGGCGTCAACTATAACCCCTGCGTTATCCGTTTTATTTTTGATTTCGAAACCGCTTACAATGACGGCATCTTCATTGATCTTTAGCTGAACGTCATCCAGCACCGGATGATCGTTTCCCCAGGGTTGGAATGTGATTGACGAAGCTCCTACGGACCAGCTTGGCTCTATAGTATCGTCATCCACGCCGGTTAAAGTCCCTTTCACATAAACCGTAACGGGATCACCGCTATGTTCGACAGGCGGCCGGAATACCGTGTTATTTTCATCCATTAAGGCTTCAATTGTCCCGCAGGCGTCATCGTCATCTTCCTCGTCCCCGCAGTCGGCGGCCGTGTTGCCGTTCCCGTAATTTACGTAATAACCATGAGGTTCATTCTGGTCTACTACTGTGAAAAAGCTGTCGTTCATATCAAAACTCCCGGAACCCGAACTCGCGCCCGTGATCCTGACCCACATCTCACTGTCGCTGACCACCGTGTCAAACGGGATATACCAGTCATATCCGCTGCTGTCGCTTAACGTGGCATCCGTAATCGTTGTCCATTCTTCGGCATCCGGACTGGCGGCGTATTCGATTTTGACTTGGGCGATCTGGTCAGGATCTTCCGAATTTCCAATAATATTCCAGTAAATAGTGTGAACCGTGCCCTCCTCCCACACTTCCCCGCCATCAGGCCATTGTGTATAAATTAAATCATTGTAAATAACCGCTTCATGCAATTTAAAACTGTGCAAACGATTGTAAGCTGTTCCATTATTCAAAGTCCAGATTCCGCCACTCGTGTTATGGGTGACATAAATGCGGTTCCTCGGTTCCCCTTCTGCTCTCGTTTCTCCCGTGAAACAGCCGCCGCCGCCACACGGATTGGCCGTCTGCCATAAATTTTCTATACCCAATGCGCCGATCTGGTTATAACTCAAATCGGTCGTCACCAGGTTCCACAATACCCCCAGAGAGCTCGGATCCGTAATGCTGTTATTGCTCAAATTCAATGCCACCAGCGGAGCAGGGAATGAAAGCAAAGTCCCCGTAATGCCGCAATCCATCATGCTGAGGACGGTTAAAGATGCCAGATTTTGGATATTGGAATAATTGTCCCCTATCGGATTATGGTCAAGGGACAACTGATGCAATGCCGTCAGATTCTGCAAACCGGCCGTTGAGCCGATATTGTTGTTGTCCAAATACAAAATATCGAGATTGACCAGCCCCAAAAACGGGGCCAAATCCGCAATGCTGTTATTGCTTAAATAAGCGGACGTCAAAGCGGTCAGCCCCGCGATCGGAGTTAAATCTGTAATGTTGTTACTTGAGAACCCCACGCTGGTCAAAGCGGTCAGCCCCGCGATCGGGGTCAGGTCTGTGATGGTGCCGTTTGCGGCGCTTAGACTTTGCAACGCTGAAAAATATTCCAGGCCTGTCAGGTCGCCGATATTACCGGCAAAGCAATCCAACTGCGTTACCCCGGCGACTTCGCTTGAATCAATATCGCCCACGGGTTTGCCGATGGTATCCCGCACGCATTGTTCCAGGTTCGCGTCGTTGAACACGACGGTCGCCGCGCGGGACAATTTTGGCTGGGACAAAGACAGCCCTATCACACCGATAAGAAGGCCGATCATTATAAAGTAGTGGAAAAATTTAAACCGGTTCATGAAAAATGGAGTTAAGAAAAAGAAATTGAAGATTAAAATCTTATTATTATACTGCTTTTTTACCTTAAAATCAATCATTATTATGTTGACATCAAAAACCTGGATATCCCTGTTTTCCGCCCTTTATAATTGGCGGATTTTATTAATGGGGTTTATTTGTAAGCGAAAAAACTTCCTGATATACTCCTTTTGGCCACTAAAAAAACAAACATGAACGTCAGCGTCAAATTTTGCGGCATTGAATTCCCGAATCCCACTGTTCTCGCGTCCGGGTATTTAGGGGTAACAGGTGCCAGCCTGGCCAGTTGTGCCAAAGCGGGCGCGGGCGGCGCGACAAGCAAAACACTTTTTATGGAAGAGAGGCCCGGGCATCCCAATCCATCGGTACTCCAGTTCCCCGGCGGCCTCATCAACGCGGTGGGGCTTTGCGGCGAAGGCATTAAAAACGCGCGGCATGAGTTCGAAAAATACAAGGAACTGGCGCCGGAAAACCCCCTGGTGGGCAGCGTGGGCGGTAAAACGGTGGATGAGTTCATTGAATGCGCCGAAATCATGGCCAGCTACCCCGTGGACATGCTGGAGCTCAATTTTTCCTGCCCCAACGTGGAGGGCGAAATGGGGCGGCCCATCGCCTGCGATCCGCAAATGACGGCCAAAGCCACCAAAGCAATACGCAAAGTGACGAAAAAACCGATCAGCGTGAAGCTTTCACCCAACGTGCCGGATATCGCCCTTATTGCCAAAGAAGCGGAAGAAAACGGCGCGGACGCGATCACCGCCGTCAATACTATGGGGCCGGGAATGCTGATCGACCCCTACGCCCGCCGTCCGATCCTGGCCAATAAAGTGGGCGGGGTTTCCGGATACGCCTTAAAACCCATCGCGCTCAAAGCGGTTTACGACATTTATAACGCCGTCAAAATTCCTATTATTGCCACCGGCGGCATCGTCACCGGGCGCGACGCCCTTGAAATGCTGATGGCTGGCGGGACACTTCTGGGAATCGGTTCCTCCTTGATGTACAACGACATGCAGGCCTTCGAAATCATTTTGGATAAAATCCGCGAATTCATGAAAGAAGAAGGTTTTGAAGACATTTCCGAACTAGTCGGTTTAGCCCATGAAACTTAAATCCTATGTCACTCCCCCTTCCCCTCAAAGTCATCCGCATCACCCAGGATTCCCCCGTCCTGAAGACTTATGTGTTCGCGCATAACCTTCGCGCCAAACCGGGCCAGTTTGTAATGGTGTGGCTGCCAGGCGTGGATGAAGTGCCCATGTCGGTAGGATGGCAAACAGAACAGGAATGCCATTTAGGGATTGCCAATGCCGGCGACTGCACCGCAAAAATCCATGAACGGGTAAAAGTGGGGGACCGGCTGGGGATTCGCGGGCCTTACGGCAACCCATTCACCTTTCAGGGCTGCTCCAAAATAGTGCTCGTTGGCGGCGGCTACGGCACACCACCCATCCTGAACCTGGCCCAGCAAACGGTGTCCGCGGGCATTGAAACGATTGTCCTTTTGGGCGCGCGGAACAAAGAATACCTGCTTTATGAAAAACAATTCGAATCGCTTAAAACGGATTTGCGCGTGGCCACCGATGATGGCAGCAAAGGGCACAAGGGTTTCGTGACAGACCTCCTGGAAAAAGAACTGGAAAAGGGAGGTATCGATTGCGTTTATACCTGCGGCCCGGAAAAGATGATGGTGAAAGTGGCTGAAATGGCGGAAGATTACGGCGTGGAATCACAGGTTAGCCTGGAACGTCACATGAAATGCGGTTTCGGCATTTGCGGCCAGTGCTGCATGGACGATTCAGGTATCCGGCTTTGCAAAGAAGGGCCTGTCCTTGCCGGTTCGCGCGCCCTCAAACATACGGAGTTCGGGAAATACCGGAGGGCAGCCTCAGGGAAAATGGAAAAAATCTGAGGCATTTTACAGCCCCAAATACCATTTCGCGATAGAGAAATAAACCACCACGCCGCAGATATCGGCAATAGAAGTGACCAGGGGCCCGCTGGCGGTGGCCGGGTCTTTTTTTAATTTGGTAAAAATAAACGGCAATGTCATGCCTATCAGGCTTCCGGCCATCACAATAATCAGCATGGACGTCGCCACGATGACGACAATTTGAATCCCCCCGCGGAACCATCCGATTATAGAAACGCCCAAAGCCATCGTGATCCCTAAAAAGCCCGCCACTAAAAATTCCTTGCCCAAAAGCCGGAACCAGTCGCTCATTTTCACATCACCCGTACCCAACGCGCGTACCATCAGCATGGCCGCCTGTGAACCCGCGTTCCCGCCGCTGCCGATCAGGAGGGGCAGGAAAAAAACCAACACGACCGCCTGGGCAATCACTTTTTCAAAAAGGGCGATAGCCGCTCCTGAAAAAATATTCATCCCCACCAGGATCATGAGCCACAAAATACGTTTTTTATAAAGCAGTTTTACGGACGCATCCACCAGGTTGGTCAAGCTAAGGTCGCCCCCTTCGCCAACGGCTACGGCACCCATTTTTTGGAAATCTTCCGTCACTTCCTCCTCTTCAATATCAATCAAGTCATCAATCGTCACAATCCCCAAAAGAACCCCTTCGGAATCAACAATCGGAAGGGCCACCACGTTGAGTTTCTTGATCAGTTCCACGGCCTTTTCCTGATCGTCAAAAGCGGAAAGGGCGGGAGCATCCATGCTTTTTTTCGCGATATCCCCCACTTTGGATTTCGGGTCGGCAAAAATCAGGTATTTCAGCTGGACGTCGCCGATCAGCTTGCCCTTTTTATCGGTAATGTACACGATATTCACTGTTTCTTTTTCCTTTCCGTTTTCGCGGATATGTTCCAAAGCCTTTTTGACCGTCCAGTTGGATTGCACATCGAGGTAGTCGGGCGTCATTTCGCGCCCCACGCTGTCCACCGGATACCCCAAAAGCCGACGAGCCTCTCTTAGGTCTTCCGGGCTGAGCAATTTAAACAAGCGTCGCGTTACGGCAGCCGGCATTTCCTCAAGCAAATCCGTACGGTCATCCGGCTTCAGATAAGTGAGGAGCTTCTGGGTTTCTTTTGTTGTCAGCGCTTTAAGCAAATCATCCTTGTCCGCCGGATCCATGTAAGCGAACAGTTTGGCGGCGAACTTGCGGGGGAGCGAACGGAAAACAATGACCTGGATTGACGGATCCATGTGCATTAAAAAATCCGCGGCTTCCGAGGCGTGCAAGCGGGTCAGTTCCAAACAAATGCGCTCCCACTTCTTCTTTTTGATGAATTGTTTAATGGCAGGAGGGATCATAAGCACGCCATTACAAGATAAAAGGCGCGGTATGGCTAGTGTGGCAGGCCCAGAAGGATTCGAACCCTC
>JAFGNE010000071.1 GCA_016927155.1 Candidatus Peregrinibacteria bacterium | reverse complement strand
TACCGATACAACCACAGAAACGATAACCTTTTCAAACTATTCTTATCCATCCATTTTGGTTACGTTTCACACTAATTACCTAAAATTGAAGCATAAAATTTTTGAAAATACATTAAATTAGGTTAAATTTTTCATTAATTTTCTTTTATCTTGTCCGTCGGTATCCGGCGTTGTATTTTTAATGGGCTTTTTGATTGAATAATGATATTCCTGAACGAACTCAACGACCGGCAGCGCGAGGCCGCGGAAACCTTAAAGGGGCCGCTTCTTATTGTGGCGGGGGCGGGGAGCGGCAAAACCCGCGCTTTAACCTACCGCATTGCCAATTTGATCAAAGAGGGGGTGGCCAAGCCCTGGCAGATCCTAGCCGTCACGTTCACCAACAAGGCGGCGGGCGAAATGAAGGGGCGCATCGAAAAATTGCTTTCCGAGAATTTTGAGGGGCTGAAGGAAACGAACCGTCCCACGATTGGCACGTTCCATGCGGTCTGCGTCCGGATTTTACGGAAACATTTTGATTGTTTCGGCCGCGAAAAATCTTTCGTGATTTATGACGATACCGACAGCCAGTCGCTGATGAGACGTGTGATGAAAGAGATGCAGATGGATGATGAAAAGATCGCCCCACGGGCAGCCCTTTCGCTGATTTCCAGGGCCAAAAATACCATGGCAGGGCCTGACGTTTTCCACGGCCGCGCGGCCAATTTTTTTGAGAAACAGGTGGCTATGCTTTATTTCGCATATGAAAAAAGGCTGAAGGCCAATAACGCGCTGGATTTTGATGATTTGCTCCTTTACACCGTGCGCCTTTTTAAAGAGCATCCCGATGTGCTTGATGAGTATCAGGAAAAATGGCGGTTCATTAATGTGGACGAGTACCAGGACACCAATCATGTGCAGTATGTTTTGACGAAACTGCTGGCCGACAAATACCGCAATCTGTGCGTGATCGGCGACAGCGACCAGAGCATTTACGGGTTCCGGGGCGCGGACATTTCCAATATCCTCGATTTTGAGAAAGATTATTCCGAGGCCAAAATCATCAAGCTGGAGCAGAATTACCGTTCTACCCAACCCATTTTGGACGCTGCCGATTCCATCATTGGGAAAAACAAGAAGCGCCCCGAAAAGAAGATGTGGACCGAGCAGAAAGGCGGTGATGCCCTGGAAGTGTGGCATGTCCGTTCCGAATACGAAGAGGCCGAAAAAGTGGCCGGTGAAATTGAGCGGCTGATGGGCGAGAAAGTGAGGCTAAAAGATATTGTGGTGCTTTACCGCACCAACGCCCAGTCGCGTGTCGTGGAAGAAATGTTTTTAAAATACGGCCTACCCTATAAAGTGATCGGCGGCGTGAAGTTTTACGCGCGGAAGGAAATCAAAGACCTTTTGGCGTATCTCCGGATCATCCATAACCCGAACGACACCGATAGCTTACTTCGCGTCATCAATGTCCCGCCGCGGCGCATCGGCGAGGGCACCGTTCAAAAACTCCAGGCTTTCGCGCTCGCCCGTTCGCTTACGCTGGCCGAAGTACTGAAACATGTGGAAATGGTGGAAGAGCTGGGCGAAACAGGGAAGGCCTCGCTCACCAGGTTTTGGGATAATGTGACCAAGTGGAAAGAACTTGCGAAACAAAAGGAGGTTTCCTACCTCATCAAGCAGATGGTCCGCGATATTGACTATAAGGGTTTCCTGATGGACGGCACCGAGGAAGGGGAGATGCGTTACGAAAACGTTTTGGAACTTATAACGGTTGCCGGCAAATACGACGGGCTTGAGCCTGAAGTTTCGCTTTCCTCATTTTTAGAAGAAGTCGCTCTGGTGGCCGATACCGACCAGCTGAAAGATACCGAAAACGTGGTCACTTTGATGACCCTGCACTCGGTAAAAGGGCTGGAATACCCCTATGTTTTCATCGTGGGTTGTGAGGAAAACATCTTCCCACACAGCCGCACGCTCCTGGATGAGGCCCAGCTTGAGGAGGAGCGCCGCCTGATGTATGTGGGCGTGACCCGCGCCATGAAAAAGCTTTACCTTTTGGCCGCGAAACAGAGGAACCTTTACGGTAATTACCAGAACAACCCCCTTTCGCGGTTCATCTACGACATCCCCGAGCACCTGGTCGTCCGCTCCGGCTGGGGTGAAGAGTCGGCTTTTGTGGGAATGCAGGAAGAACAGGCGGAGGAAAAGACACCAAAAAGGCCCAAAATTGCCGAGGAAAAATTCAAAGACGGCGACCATGTTATCCATGCCACCTTTGGCGAGGGAGTGGTGGTGGAACGCCGGGGTGATTTGGTTACGGTGGCGTTTAAGGATAAGGCCTACGGCATCAAGAAATTCGCGGCAAACATCGCGCCATTGGAAAAGGTGGATTAGGGGGCGGAAAAAATGTAAAAGTATTGACATTTTATGTTATTATTGCGGCAATTAAGTTTACACTTTTGCCGCCATAACCGTTAGCATAGGGGCTTATTTGCTAGCCCTATTCCCATGGGCTCTACCGTAACAACGAGCAAGACGCACGGGCCTCGACGCAAGTCGAGGCCCTTTCCATATATCCTAATTTCGATTAGCATGGTGCCATGTCCAAACTTGTCGAATTACAGGGTATCCTGCGCTTGCACGGCCTTTGGGCGAAAAAGAGTTTCGGGCAGAATTTTTTGGTGGATGAGGAGGCTCTTGAGCGCATCGTCCAGACGGCCAACATCCATTCGTCCGATACTGTTGTGGAAGTGGGGCCGGGTACCGGATTTTTGACTGAACGCCTCATCCAAAAAGCCAAGCGCGTCATTACCGTCGAGTTTGATGCCGATATGGTCGAAGTGATGAAAAGGCGGTTTAAGGGAGTGCCGAATCTGGAAATCATCCATTCCGATATCCTCAATTGGAGGATTGACCGGTATGGGCTTAAGAACAAGGGGTACAAAGTGGTCGCCAATATCCCTTATTACATCACTTCGCCCCTCATCAAACATTTTCTCCAGTCTGCCTGCCGGCCGAATAAAATGGTCATTCTAGTGCAAAAGGAAGTGGCGGAGAAAGTGATCGGGAAAACAGGAAAAAGCGTGATCACGATTGAAACACAGGTTTTCGGAAGACCAGAGATTGTCGCCATCGTCAAAGCCGCTTCGTTTTATCCCACGCCAAAAGTGGATTCGGCGGTCTTGCGGATCGAAGTTTATGAGAAGCCATTGGTGCCGGAAAGGGAACTGAAAGATTTTTTCCGAGTGGTGCATGGGGGCTATTCCCAAAAGCGCAAAAAACTCCGCAACACTTTGGCCGCCGCGTGGCGTGTGGAGCCTGCGGAGGCGGAAGTCATTATCAAAAAAGCCGGCCTGGATCCGGATCTGCGCCCCGAAGACCTTGAAATAGGGGATTGGATAAAGCTTGTTGACAAAAACTAAAACATTTGTCATAATGTTTATCCGCGCCTTCCCGTAATTTATTTTTATGGGAAGGTCTTTTTATACCATTTTTACGATTATCGGGTTTTTGGCGGGCGTGCTTTTGTATCGCTTGGGGTCGCCGCCCGTTTTTTTGTGCGCGGGTGTCGCCTTAGGATGTTTTGGCTTATTTTTTCTTTCGCGCCGGAAATTTTACGGCTTGGGTTTTCTTTTTATTGTTTTCTTTTGCCTCGGGCTTTTGCGCGCGCAGATGAGCGAGCATCGTGTAACGCCCGACCAGGTCGATTATTACAATGGGCAGAAGATGGAATTTGTCGGATTGGTTACCGAGGCGGACATCAGGCGCGACAAGGCGAAATATACCGTGCGGGTTGAGGGGCTGGTTGTGGGGCTGGTTGAAAGGCAGGTCGGAGGAAATATCCTTATCTCCCTGCCCAAATATCCGCAGTACCAATATGGCGATAAAATCCGTGTCAAAGGCGAACTTTTGGCGCCTGGGAAGATCGATGATTTCGATTACGGCAATTACCTGAGCCGGTATAGCATTTATTCGGTGATGTACCGCCCGCGGGTCACGGTTTTGCAGACGGGGCAGGGGAGCCTGTTTTGGAAGGCGATGTACGCCCTGCAGGAAACATTCATGTCCCGGATCAATCGGCTATTTCCCGAGCCGCAGGCGAGCTTTGAGGCGGGGTTGCTCGTGGGCGCGCGCAAGGGCATACCGCCGGAATTAATGGAAAAATTCAATATCACCGGGCTTACCCATATCATCGCCATCAGCGGTTACAATATTGCCATCATCATCGCGGCCGTAATGTGGTGTTTGAAAAGCTTTCCGCGAAAAACCGCTTTTTTCATCGCCATCGCCGCCATTATCCTTTTTACTTTGTTTGTGGGGGCAAGCCCTTCCGTTGTGCGCGCGAGCATCATGGGAATTTTGGGGCTTATCGCCCTTAACTGCGGGCGGCAGAACAACATCCACATCACCATCCTTTTCACCGCCTTTTTTATGGTGCTCTGGAATCCTAAAATTTTATGGTGGGACGTGGGTTTCCAGCTTTCGTTCGCGGCCGTGCTGGGGCTTATGTACGTTTCCCCCTTATTCAAAAAATACGCTGAAAAACTGCCCGAGACCTTAGGCATCCGTGAAGCCATCGTAATGACGATGTCCGCCCAGGTGATGGCGCTTCCCATCATCATTTATAGCTTTGAACGCCTGTCTTTGATCGCGCCGCTCGCTAACTTGCTCGTGGCCTTCGCCATCCCGCCCGCCATGATGTTCGGTTTTGCCGCCGTTGCTGTTTCACTCTTCCTGCCGCCTGTCGGCCTGCTCATCGCCTACATCGCATGGGGAATCCTCACTTATATCATCAAAATCATCGAAATACTTGCCGCCGTCCCCTATGCCAGCGTCGATATTGGCGGGGCGAGACTTTGGATGATATTCGGTTATTACGTTTTTTTGGCGTTGGCCTTATATTCTTTCAGTATCCGGCGCAAAGAATCCGCTAAAGGCGGCATGTGAACACCCCGTTTTTCGCGTTTGTCGGTATTCAGAACGCAATTGGAGCGGCGCAGGCAAAGTTCCGCCTGCTCTTTTTCCGGCATCAAGCTGATTTCAAACGCGGGATCAACGATTTCTTTATACATTTCCATAATGCTCTTATGGTCCATGGCGCCGATGTTGGTCATGTTAAAAACGCCTTTTTCGCCCATTTCCATCAGCTGTATGGCGGCAGGGATGAAATCTTCCATGACTGTGCAGGAATTGGGGATATTAATCATAGTGGGATAACGGAGCAGCTTATCGATCAGGTTTTTGGGATGCGGCCTGCCGATAAGGGGGATGCGGATCCGCAACTGCAAAACATTAGGGAATTCCTTTAACAGTTTTTCTGAATAGATTCGCGAGCGCGTGTAAAGCGATCCGGAATAATTGGGTTCACTTTCTTCCGTAAAGCCTTTTCCGCCGTTATCGCCGCTATAAAGGCATCCGCTGCAAACCTGCACTATGTGAACCCCCATGCCATAGGCTATGGCGGCAATATTGAGCGATCCGCTCACGTTGACCATCAGTGTTTCCATAGGATGCGTTTCGCACCAGTCCACGTTGGGCGCGCCTGTTTTGCCCGTGGCGTTGATCGCGATATCGGGCCGGATTTCGGTAAAAGTTTTTTGCACTTCCGAAGCGTCCGTCACTTCAATCCTCGGGCCATGCACTTCGTAGCCCTTTTTTTCTAAAGCCCCCTTAAAAGAAGAGCCGATAAAGCCTGTCGCGCCGAAGAGGAGAATTTTTTTTGCCATTGAATTGACTTTAATCTTCATTAACTTTAAACTAAATCACGTTAATTTACCAGAATATCGAGAAGGGAAACGCTTGAATTTTTTGAAAAGTCCTTCATACTTTTCTACGGAATTCATTCTCGCTTCGGTTTGCCCTCCCCTAAAGGTCGGGACAAACCTGCGTTCGAACCGCGTTTCTCGCATCTGCTTGGGTGC
The DNA here is from genome assembly GCA_016927155.1 of Candidatus Peregrinibacteria bacterium. Lineage (GTDB taxonomy): Bacteria > Patescibacteriota > Gracilibacteria > UM-FILTER-43-11 > UM-FILTER-43-11 > JAFGNE01. The sequence continues at coordinate 17,010 of JAFGNE010000071.1, read as the reverse complement.
ATAGCTCAGTTGGTAGAGCAGTAGCCTTTTAAGCTATTGGTCCTGGGTTCGAGTCCCAGTGCACCCACCATTTTGGCTTCTTTAAGCCGATAATTGCGATTAGTAAGTCGAGGCTAAGGGTGCTAAAGCCGTTATTTATCGGATTTTTTAAAGTTGACTTTAATCATTATTTTATGTAAAATAAATACCATTTTTCGTTGATTATGGCTAAAAAATTGCATAAAACGCCATTGGTCAGTCCTCCAAAGGTTCGCATTATCTCTACAGTAGAACTGCGCGACAATAGAGGGGAAATTTTTTCTGAAATTGCCAAGGGGGTTATCTTTTTGGTCAGGCGTCGGACGAAGATATTATTTGTCATGCGACGTTATGATAAAGCTGATAATGAACCTGCGGCTTTCAACGAGGAATCTTTTCTCGACGATAAAGTTAAAATTATTTCGCCTTTGGATATTAAAGATAATCGCGGCTCAATGCTTGAGGAAGCCAGTATGGGAATGCATTTTATTATCGAGCGCAAAGGAAAAAAAATGGCTGTGTTAGGCCCGTATGAAGAAGCCCAAAAACCTAAGACAACTAATCTTACACTTGAACAAGTTGAAAAACTTGATTTGGTTAAAGGGTTTTCCGCGGAAGAACTTAAACTGTTTTTAGATATAGTGACGGGCAAGGTTTCGATAAGGAAATTGCTTAAAGCCCGTATAAATAAGAAGGCGCAATGACGGAAAAGTTTCGCAAAAATACCATTCCTCCCGGGCCTGGGCAAACTTACCAATAAAGAAACAGGGGGGCGGAAAGCGGCTGGCAAAAGACCCGGCAAATAGTATCGCTTTTACGCTTCTTCCCCGATAAAGCTCGAGATCACGAAAGTGATAGCCGGCAGCGAGAACCACACGTTGTAATTGTTGATCATCAGCTGCACCATGTGGGAGGTGCGGTACATCTGCATCACGGCCTCATTCATGATGACGCTGCTTTCCTGTACCAGCGAAGCGCCGGACGTGTAAATCAGGATGGTGCTCGTTATAAGGCCCGCGCTCAAAATGCCGTAAGCCATATTGAGGATGAGGTTCATGGATGAGGAGCCGGTTTTGTCCATGTTGATCGTGAACTTCCCGCGTGTGGAAATGAGGACGATGACCAGCACGAAGATGAAGATCTTGGTGATAATCAGCGAGCTGTCGTTGTTGGTGAGATGGAGGACGTTCACCAGGGGTTTGTCGCCCATCAAGTAGCGTTCCACTAAATTCCCGATCCCGTCCGCGGCGAGGATGGCGATGTACGTGGCGATGATGATTTTAAGAGTCTGGCTGCGGCCAATGATAAAACTGTACGCGATGATGACCGCGAAGAATACAATCACGAAGAGGTCCCAGCTCAGGTTAATTTCCATTTGTCTTTATTTTTTATCAGTAAAATTATACGGCACTCTTTTTACAAGCGCAAATGAATTTAATAATAAAATCTCCAAAGTTTTTCCTGCCCGTCGCGGATGCCTATGCGCGGGGATTTTTTGATGAGCTTAGGCTTAAAGCCATCATCGTAAACATAGGCGCTGCCGCCGGAGCAAAGGTCGAGGCCGTTGTGCGCTTGTTTCGTCAGTCCGAGCGCGATGCATAGTTTCCCCGGTCCGTCCGCCAGATGATGTTTTTTTCCGCGCCGCTTTTCCATTAATTTTATCCCGTCAATCGGCTCAATCGAGCGGAGCAGCACCGCGGCCGGAAAGTGCTCGCGCTCCGTCACAATGTTGGCGCAGTGGTACATGCCGTAGGTGAAATACACGTACAGGCAACCGGCGTGGTCGAACATCACCTTGTTCCTTTCCGTCTTTCCCCGCGCGGCATGGCAGGCGGGATCATTTTGCCCTATATAGGCTTCCACTTCGTTAATCCGTCCGCTTGCACGGCCTACAACGAGCACTTTGCCTAAAAGCTCTTTGGCAACGGTCAAAGTGGGGCGGTTGAAGAAGGAACGAGGGGGGTGTTTCATGGGTTTAAAGGTTTTGGCTGAGCACCGATTTCAGCAAATCCCGGTTGCGCGCCAGCACGATTCGGGCCGTAAGGACATTCAGTGCGTGAAAGCATCTCGCCCTGAAATATTTTTGCCAGGAGCCGATCAGTCTATATTCCGGAGGAATGGATTCAACGAGAATATTCAGGGGGAAAAAGGGAGGGTCCCCATCCCGGACAAGCGGCATATCGGTTACGGGGAAATTGCCGATCATCGCGGTAGCCTTCGGATCCATTTTATACCGATCACAAAGACGTTTAAAGCCTTCCAAAGAGGGTTTTCCGATGCCTGTTTCGGCAATGGCGATATTCGCCTCTCTCAATCGGTTTAGCCGGTCCGAATGGGGGCTGTTGGTGTATATCGCCACATTCCGCCCGTCTTCATGATAGCCTATCAGTTTTTTGATGACGGTTTCAGGGATGGGGGCATAAGGAGGCACCAACGTCCCATCCAAATCATAAACAGCATGCCTGATGTGAGGTTTATTCAGCGTTTTCGATAGGACCGTCAGCTGCCCGCTTGTTGGCGCCTCTTCCAGAAAGGCGTCAAAATGGCCCGCGCGGGAGCCGTAAATGAGCCCTGCCAAACTTCTGATCTTATCCCCCGAAACACCCTCTTTGGCTGTGGTGTTATCTATTTCCGGATGGTTCATAAAAAAGCGAAGATCGTATTATATCATATCCGCTTTTAAGGAATGGTGTCACCGGGTGGAATTGAACCACCGACCTTGGGCTTATGAGTCCCACGCTCTAACCAACTGAGCTACGGTGACGTAGATGCGAGAAACGCGAAATCAAATTACCTTTTTTCCGTATATGAGGCAAGAAAAAATGGCGCGCGGAAGCCTATTGAAGTACAATAAGCCTGTTTTAATTTTTATACTTATGAAAAAACTCATTGTTTTTATCGTTTCGTTGTTTATTTTGTCGGCCTGCGCCACTACCCGCGTTTATCCGGGCCAGCAGGAAGGCCGCGATTATATTAACCAAAGCGCCCGCGCCTGTGAAACGCTTGTTTTTTCCTGTCCTGAAGGGAAGCAGGTTTTTTCCGATGAGACAGGTTGCGGCTGCGAGACAAAACCGGCCGAGGAAGCCGTTCCCGCGGAAGAGGAACAACCGGCCGTCACGGAGCCTGAAGAGGTAACGCCTCCCGCTGAGGAGCCCGCTACGGAGGAACCGGAAGAAACGCCTCCCGAGGAAGAACCTGCTGTTGAGCCGCCGGCTGAAGAGCCCCCCGCTGAACAGCCTGAAGAAACACCTCCCTCCGAAGAACCGGCTCCGCCCGCTGAAGAACCCGCCCCCGAAACTCCCCCCGCGGAAACAGAACCGGAGGTTTAATGATTATTTGAACCCGATCATCGTGGCCACGATGGCATAGGCGCTCAGAATAATGACGATCCCGATGATCGAGTTTTTGATGATCTTTTTCCCGCGAGTCACCATTTCCTCGTTCCCGTAGTTGGCGATCATGGAGCCGGCGCCGTAAATGAGGACGCCGAGGGCGATCACGCCCACAAAGGCCAGGAAGAACTGGGTGGCTTGGCCCAGTTTCACAATGATGGCATTCACATTCCCCGATTTAATCTGGTCGCCTTGCACGTTGGCGGGAATGATGAAGATGTTTTCGATTATCACCTTGTTCACTAAAATCAGGATGAGGCCTACCCCCACCCAGATCAGCGATTTTTTTTGTTTGGTGAGCTGTTCTTCCTCGCCCTGGGCGAAAATGGTACGCGCGCCGGCGATGATGATCATGAAAACAGCCACGGCGCCGATAACGGCTTTGATGAATCCCACGACCCCGTAAACTTCGTTGCTGAAGCGCGCGTCGCCCGTGATGAGTGCGGTACGGTATTCCGCCGGATAGCCGTAAAGCACCGCGATAAGTCTTTCAATCAGCAATATGGCCACCAGGCCGACCACGGCGTAAGTGATGCTGTTTTTCTGTTCCGTGATCTTGGTCTCGTCGCCGCCGGCCATTACCATGGAAACCCCGCTGATGATGATCCAGATAACGGCCAGCCCGCCGATAAGGTTGCGCATTACCCTGGCCACCGCCCCAACGATGCTATGGAGCTGGTATTCGCCCGCGTATTTCCTGGCCTGGATTTCCGACATGATCTCATTGGCTTCATCCGGCGAAAGACCGATATCAATAAGGTCTTCATAAGTTTGTTCCGCGATGTCTTCCAGGCTGTTATAGTTATTGTTTTCCAGTTTCTCCACAATCCCTTCCGGCAATCGGCCCCAGCCGTCCCGCGCGCTGTAGTCGATAACAGTGATACCTTCTCCTTTTAGTTTCCCCTTTATGTCTTCCAGCGGTGAAGCGAGGTCTCCGAGCCCCTGCGCGAAAACCGGCAAGGAAATATTCAGGGAAAGAATGAGAAGGAGCACAAGAGAGGCGCCGAGTTTAAAGAGAATTTTCCTCATAAAATTAGGCGATTAAAGGAAAGAAAGGGAGGGCGCCGAGCTGCTGGCTGCTTAATAAAGTGTTTACGATGGCGTAAGCGGCATAAACCATCACAATGCCGGTAACCCCGCCCACAATCATCATCTTGCCTTTTTTGCTCCTTTCTTCATTATCCAGCGCGGTAAGGTATATGTAGCCGGCGTAAATGGTGAAAAGGACGGCTATGGGGCCGAGGAAAACAAGGAGCAGGCGGACCACTCCGGCAATTTCCTGGATGGCTGTTTGGGGTGCGGCCGCGCCAACCGCTTCGCCCTTTTCGTTCATCACGTAAACCGCGTTCACAATGTTGGAAGCCAGCAGTATGACAAGCAGGCCAATGAGGCTCCAGGTGAGATTGCGTTTCTGTTTGGTTACCGTTTCCTCATCGGATCCCGCCGTGATCATGCGGATGCCGCTGATGGTCATCAGGAGGACCGTTACAGAACCCAATAACCATTTGACATAATTCATGATGTCGCGCAATTGGTCGCTGGCCGCCTGGAAATCAATCAGTTTGTCTCCGGCCGCTTTTTCCGGGTTAAAGATGCCGGCCACGTTTTCGGCCACAATCAGTACCACAAAACCGATCATCATGTACAGGAAATTGTTTTTTTGCTTGGTTATGGTTTCTTCCTTGCCGCGGGCGAAAATCAGCGACATGCCGTAAAGAATACCCATGATGAGGGCTATCGCCCCTACGATATTTCTCACAATCCGTATCCCGTTCCGGATGAAAGCGGTCGCGAGATCTTCACCGGTTCCAGGCTGTGTGAAAGAGGGGATTTGGCTTTTGATAAACTGGTCCCAGTCGCCCCCTAAGTAGCTTGCGGCGTAAGCCGCTTTCAGCATGACGAAAAGCCCCAGGGAAAAGAGGATGACAGGAAAAGCGAGGCGAATGGCTTTCTTTAAAATGGGAAAGATGCGTTTTGGCACGGCTTTGATTTTTTATTTGCGTCTATTTTACCACATTATGGCAAAAATAAAAAACGTTTGCGTTTTTCCGCCGTTTAGGTTAAATTAGCCAGGCTTAATCATTTTTTAGACCATGGCCAAGAAAGCAACCCCCAAGAAACAGCAGTCGAACGCCCGGTCCTCACGGCGTTATAAAACATTCCGGAACAACACCCGAAAAAGGCTTTTAGCCGGCGCGAAGCTTACCAAATGCCCCGCGTGCAAAGAGCTCATTCCCACCCATACCGCTTGCCCTTACTGCGGCAAGTATAAGGGGCGCGAAGTGCTCAATATGAAAAAGGAAATGGAAAAAATCACCAAGGTGAAGGCTTAAAAGGCCCTTTTACGAAACAAAAAATTTAACATCCATCGCTCATGGCCAGCTGGCGGCACTTATCCCGCGTCATTGTAATGCAGAGCTTCTTTGAAACCGAAGCGCGCGGCGGCGACATGAAGGCGATTTTGGAATACAACCTGCGGGAATACGGCCAGCCTTCCATGGACAGGGCTTTTGCCGAAAGCCTGGCCAAAAAAATCGAAAAACATTATTCCGTCATCCGTTCGCTCATCAAAAAACACGCGCCCGAATGGCCTGTAGAGAAAATGGATCCGGTGGAGCGCGCCATCCTTTTTGTGGGCATCTGCGAACTCATCGACCCGGAAAAAGACGTTCCGGTGAATGTGGCCATCAATGAAGCCATTGAAATCGCCAAAACATACGGGGATGATAATAGCGGCAAGTTCATCAACGGAGTCCTTAACGCCGTGGCCCATGATAAGACCGCCCAAAAGTAACCATGTATAAGAAGTTCGAAAATAAAATCGGCATTAAGTTTAAGAATTGGCACCTGCTGCGCACGGCTTTTGTGCACCGCTCATACCTAAATGAACACAAAGAAAGCGGTTTTACGCATAACGAACGCCTGGAATTTTTGGGCGACGCCGTTTTGGAGCTTATTGTTACCGAGTACCTTTATTCCCATTACCCGAATCCCGAAGGGGAGCTTACCAATTGGCGTTCGGCGCTGGTGAAAGGGGAAATGCTCGCGAAGATATCCAGAGAGCTTGATATCGGCACTTACCTTTTCCTCAGCCGCGGCGAGGAAAGTTCCGGAGGCCGCGAAAAAGATTACCTTTTGGCTAACGCCTTTGAAGCCCTGATCGGCGTGATTTATCTGGAATTTGGTTACAAAAAAACCCAAAAATTTATTGAGAAGTTCCTTCTTGTCCATTTACAGGAAATCCTGGAAACAGGTTCGCACATTGATTCCAAGTCCCGCCTGCAGGAAATCGCCCAGGAAAAAGCGGGCGTTACCCCTTCCTATAAACTCCTGCATGAAGAGGGGCCGGACCACAACAAGATATTCACCATGGGAGCCCACATCGGCGACAGGCTGGTGGGAAAAGGGGAGGGGTCCAGCAAGCAGATCGCCGAACAAAAAGCCGCCGAGGACGCGCTAAAAAGGTTGAAATGGTAGTTTCGATGCCCGTCTGGTTCCTGATTTTCTTGCGTCGAAACTCGCCCGCCTGAGGCGGGCTCAAACATCTCCGCGTGCCCGCCTGTACCAGTATGGGCAGGCGAAAATCATGAAATCAGCCGGGCATCTCTATTTCGGTATGATCTTTACAGCTCTATCAGGGTCTTCGCCGGTGCTTTCGGTGATCACGGCATCTTTGAATTTAGGCGATTCGGCCAAATGGGTGTGCACTTTCCTGCGGAAATAGGGATTCATGGGGGGCAGCACCACCTCTTTCTGCGTTTCAATGGCGAATTCGGCTTTGCGTTCGGCCAGGCGCACCACGCTTTCCTCCTGCCTTTTTTTGTAACCGTCCACGTCCACCACGATTTGCGCGTCCGCTTTGGCCCCCTGCTTGTAAAGCAGGCATTTTAAAAGGTGCTGGATGGCCGCGATGGTTTCGCCGTGCCAGCCGATCAGCAGACTGGAATTTTCCGTTTCAATCTGGGTGTAATACACATTTTTTTCCTCCTTTTTGATTTTGACTCCCGTATAGGAAATACCCAGGATATCGAGGAGTTTTTCCAGTGTTTCTTTGATGAGGAGTTCCATACGTGTTTTAGTTTAGCCAAAAAAAAGGCAGTCGGCAAATCAATCTTTCATGCGGTTCACCACCACTTGTTGGCCGATGCCGAATAAAGTGGACGTACCCCAGTAGAAACCAACGGCCGCCGGCAGGGAGGCGGTGAAGAACGCGATCATGATAGGCATGGCGTATTGCATCATCTTGTTCATCAGGGCCATTTGGTCTTTTCCCTGCCCTTCGCCCTTGTTCTTTGGTAAAGCCAGCCTCATTTGAATGAACTGCATGGCGCCGATGATAATCGGGAGGACGATAAAATTGATTTTGGTGAGATCCAATATGCCAAGAAAATTCGTGTTGATTGTGGAAAGGTCAAAGTTCCGCAGGGGCGCGTAAAACATTTCCGTGCTCATCATGCCCAAGTCATCCTTCACCACGTAAAAAAGCGCGATGAGGATGGGAAACTGGAGCAGGATAGGAAGGCAGCTGTTTAAGGGGTTGACTTTATATTTTTTCCAGATGCCCATGGTTTCCTGGGCGAGCGCCTGAGGGTCATTTTTATACTTGATTTTCAGCGCGTCCAGTTCCGGCTGGACTTTTTGTATGGCCTTTTGCGATTTCAGCGCTTTCTGGTTCGGGCCCAGCAGAATAACCTTAATGATGATGGTGAGCAGGATAATGCCAAATCCCAGATCGTTCCGCGGGAGCACGGAAACCAGGAAAACCAGCGTGTTCACTATGGGCCTGTAAAAAATCTCACGGAAAAAACGCCGCATGACCCCCGGCGCGGTGATCGTGATTTCTTTGGAATAAGTTTTTTCCTTTCCGTCCAGGAGGGTATTAAAAGTAATGCGGTAAACGCCGGTCTTGTCGAAAAGTTTCGCGTTCCAGGGGGCGAAAGAAATCTTTTGTGATTTTCCGGGTTCCAGTTCTCCGCTTTCCATGCCGACGCATTTAGCCGCGTCCGTTTCAGCTTCTTTTATTTGCCATTCCCCATTTTCGTAAAATTCCACCAGCAGCGGATTTTTTGGGCATGAGCTGAGGAAAGCGGCCGGAAAGGGGCTATTGTTTTCCGCCGTGAGGACGACTTCGTTGCCGATCACCATTTTGGAAGGAAGGGTCAGCACGATATCCTCCCTTGGCCCCGTTGCCTCTTTTTTTCCGCCAAAAAGCTGAAAGAGAAGCAGGAAAACGACAGTAAAAAGCAGGATGTTGATGATTCGGTTTTTCATGCTTTGTTGATAGACCTTATAAATGTTTCGATATCGGCGTCAATTTGCGCGTAATCGGCTTTTGCCGCGGGGGCTTTGGCAATCACGAGGGCCGAAACAAATTTTTCCATCTTTTCGGTTTTCAGACGCAGGGATTCGCTGATCCGCCTTTTTACCGTGTTACGGCAGGTCGCGTTCGCAACCACTTTTTTGCTGACCAGAATGGCGAAGCCGGATTCCGGCTTTACGGAAGGGAGAAAACGGACTGTAACCAGGTTTCCCCGGAAAAACGCACCTGTTTTAAGCAGTTTTTCAATGAGCCGCCGGCTCCTGATACGGTTTGCTTTACTCAGCATAGTTAGGCGCTAAGCCGTTTTCGGCCACGGCTCCTTCGGCGGCTGATGACTTTCCTGCCCCCTTTGGTGCTCATCCTTTTCAGGAACCCGTGGCGTTTTTGCCGTTTGGTTTTGTTGCCTTTGCTTAGCATAGGGATTAGCTTAAAAAGACCTTAATGAGGTTATCGGTATCGGCAGGAATTGTCAAACCCGATTCCTAACCATAGAACTCCTCAACAAAATCTTTTACTTTTTTTAGTTTGGAAACCACTTTTTCATCGTCGCCGGCGGCAAGCTCCGAAGGGCGCACGCGGATGCTGATGGCCCCTTTGTAGGAGCCGGATTTCAGTTTTCGCAAAAAGCTTTCCAGCGGGAGGATCCCCTCATTGGGCAACGCGTATTCCTTATGGTGCCGCACGTTGGAAAGGTGAACGTGAATGATGAGTTTTTTCAGATGTTCAAAAGTGCGCAGCAAATCCCATTTTTTGGAAAAAGTGGCAGAAGTGTCAAGGGCCACCATCCCGAATTTTTTGAGGTCGGTAAGATTATTGAGCGCGCGTTCCGGCAAAAAGCCCAGTACTGTTTTTCCGTTCGAATTGGCCAGGGCGATTTGGATGTTCTTTTTTTTGCGGAGCAGCGGCACCTGGCCTTTGAGCCAGCCGGTGAATTTAAAATCGAGGAATTTGGGAGGCGAAATCACCACAATGGGGCATTTGAGGTAGGCGGCCATTTCCACCACGTGCTGCACGCTTTTGTCCGACCCGTTAAGAGGGGTGTGCAGGGCGACAATCGGCAGTTTGTGCTCTTCGGCCAGCTTGCGGATGTAAGCGGCGTTTTGGGTATCGAAATTGTTTTTATCCACGCCTATTTCAATGCCGTCATAAGAAGCCGCTTTCGCAAAAGCGAAGACGCGGTTGAGGCCATATTTGCTAAGGGAATCCGTATGAAGTGCGATCATAATGTCATTTTTTATTTTTCTTTCTTTTATATTATACCAATGGCAAGGGTGGCTTTACAAGGAATTTTAATTTTTCAGATACCCCGCCGTTTCCGCTTCGCGGGAGGACTTGAAAAAAACACGGTTAGCCGGAGATATTGACCAGGCCTTCTTGCTTAAAATGGAATAGTAATATTTGCCGTTGGAACTGGCGATAAACTGCGCGTCCTGAGGGACGTTTTCCGCGGCGTAATAATCCTTCAGGCTGATTTGCCCGACAGGGATTTTGAATTCCTGTTCCGGTTCCATGTCCATTATGCCGTCAGGCCTATAGGCCAAACGGGTTTTTTTACCGGAAATCCGGCCAACCAGATACCCGTTTTTCACTTCCATCAATTTTACCGTGGCGATTCCGGGATTGACGTCATCGATCGGTCTTATTTCGGGGAAAGATTTCCGGATCGCGTGGAAATAACCGGTCCCGTATCCGGAAAAAAGTCCGATCAAAAAAATAAGGGTTGCGGAGGTGATGACATTGATGAGATTCAAACGGTTTTTGTCCATATCTATTGTCGGGGGGGCAAAAATCCGTTTTAATGGTTAAGAATTATACAATGGCTTTCTTATGATGTCAACATATATTTTTATTCTTGGCAAGGATCGTGAACTTTCGTTTGCGGAACTGAAAGCCTGTTATCCCAGGGCAAAATTGAAGGCAGAAGGGGATGATTTCGCTGTTTTTGATACAGATGAAAAAATTGATCAGGCTGAATTTAACCGGCTGGGGGGTTGCCTGAAAGCGGGAAAAGCAAACTATTCTGTCAGCCGTGCCGAGCTTCCGGACGCCTTGGCGCGGGAACTTGCCAACCGGCATTCCGGCTCAAAACTGGATTTTGCCGTGAGCGTGTACGGCTGGCCTGAAAAAAATCTGCGCCCGCTGCTGGTTTCTTTAAGGAAAGCGATGTCCGCAAAAGGGCTGAGTTCCCGTTTTGCCAACCAAAAATTCCTGAACCTTTCGGTGCCCCAGCACAAGGGGATTGGCAAAAAGGGGATTGAATTTATTGTGGCGAGAAGCGGCGAACGGTTTTTTGTGGGGCCGGTTATCGCCGTGCAGGATATTGACGGATACAGCCGCCGCGATTACGGAAAGCCTTTCCGCAACATGAAAGTGGGCATGCTGCCCCCCAAGCTGGCGCAGATCATGATTAACCTGACCGGGGTGAAAGAAGGGAAGGTTTGGGACCCTTTTTGCGGCACCGGCACTTTGGTGATGGAGGGGCTGCTTATGGGCCACGATATGCTGGGGTCGGATGTTGACCCGAAAGTGCTTGACGGGGCGAAAAAAAATGCCGATTGGCTTGTCCGGGAATTTGGCGTGAAGAATAAGGCTGAATTTTTTGTCCACGACGCTACCCGGCCCATGAGGGACAAAATTTTTGGGGCCATCGCCGCGGAAGGGTATTTGGGCCCGCCCCAGCCGCCCCATTTGGAAGCCGGCCGCCTGTCGCCGCTTGTTGTAAAACTCGAAAAATTGTATGTGGATTTTTTTAGGGCGCTTAAGGAGGCGGGCTGTGAAAAACCTGTTGTCATCGCCATGCCTTTTTTTCGCTGCGCCGGAGGAAAAATCGTGGATTTGAAAGACGCGACCGGCAGAATCGCGTCTTTGGGTTTTTTGGTTCAGGGTTCTTACCGTTATGCCCGTCCGGACCAGTCTGTGGGGCGGCTTATCACTTGTTTTTCACGCAAGTGCCGTTGATTCCGATGGCCCCTTGAGGGGGAGGGATGAGAGTAAGCCCTTCACAGCAGATTTGAGCCCCGATGCCCGGAACAATGACATTGCCTTCGTCCACGCAAAGTCCGGCGGCAAGTGCCCTGTCGGTGCAATTTTGCGCGGCGGCAACATGGAATTTGCCCGCCCCCTGGCAATCGGATGACTGAAAGGAGGGTTTGAATTCGTAAGTTTTTTTGCCCCAGTACAAACAGCAGACCGGCTCTTTTTCCCTTAAGGTGCAGTAATTGATGGCCAGGGAAGGTTTCCCGTCGGGGGGGGAACAGTCGATATCAAAACAATCCACAAGCCTGTCCCCATCGTCATCTTTGCCGTTTCCGCAGATTTCAGTGCCGCCGCGCAAAGGATTTTTATTGAGCGGTCTGCAGGCGCCCGCGTCGCAGATCTCATCCGCATCACAGGCGATCATTTCCTCTTTTTTAAACGGGCCGGAACAAGAATATTCGGTAACATCGTGCCAGCCGGTACAACGATCGGTGTATGTTTCACCACCGGAAAGGCTGACAGTTCCCCTTATCTTGTTATTTCTCCCCTCATCGGAATCCTGGCAAATGCTGGCCGCCACACATCCCCCGTTTTCACATGAGTAAGGGCAAAGGGTGGACGTTTTTAGCTGTATCATGGAATCTTTGCAGTGATATTCCAGTGCCGTGTTGCCCGAACACGTGTATCGCGGGTATAGTTTCGATCCCACGAAAATCCGGTTCCCCATTTCCCGGCATACGGGAGCCGGTTCACAGGACGCGTTAAGCCAATTCCACCATTCCGGTTTTTCAAGGGGGCGGGCCGGCAGGGTAAAATTTTCTTCCGTTGTGCCTTTTTCCGAAGGAAGGCCAAAGGCGATTTTCAGGATTTCCGAGAGCGGAAGATCTTCCCCTCCGCCCAAAGCGGAAAGGGTCCCGGCGCGCCAAAGACATTCTTTCACATCGTCCAGGTTAAAATTGCCCAGGCCGTCAATGTCCGCGTATTGGCGGTCTTCTTCGGAATTCACAATATATTTGAATTTCCTGACATCCTCGGCATCGATTCCGCCGTCTTCATTAAAGTCGCAAACCTGAAAGGCTCCCAGCGATACGTTCTGGATACTGGCAAACCCTTGTCCCGGACCATAAGGAATGCCGCTTGTGATATTCATTGAGAATGTTTTCGGCGCTTCGTATTTGATATCCGCCAGCTCTATTGTTACGGCGTAAGGAAGCCGCGCCTTAAGCGTGCCCATGGGCACATTGGCTTCGCCGAAAATATCCGATTGGGCGGAATACAGGTTACATTTTTTATCCGGATCGCAGACCCGCACGGAAAGGTTGGCCAGATGGCTTTGCCCGGCAAGCAATTCCGCGTTTTCGCCCAGCGCGTTTTTGATGGCCTGTTTTTCCTCATAAGTCAGGTCGCCGATTTCTTTTTGGAGGATGGCTTTTGCCATAGGCGCGCTGATTTTCCTGATGAGCGATTTCAGGCTGTATTCCCGGCCGCTTTCCGATTCCGCTTCTTCATGGATGCGGGTTATGGCCGCTTCGGAGTCCATTTCTTTTTCCATCAAAAGCTTGGCCAGGGAAGTCATTTCCAGGTTGTCGTCCGATTTGCGGAGAATGATCGCTTGGGTCATGGGATCCCTTTCTTCGCAGGCTGCCAGGGCGAAGATTTGTTGTGCCATCTGCCTGGCCATGAAAAAATGACGGATATCGGGCATCCCGCCGTTTTTTTCCATGGCCTGTATCCAAAGGTCTTCCGTCTGCCTTAAGGCGTTTTCCCTATTTTCGCACGCCGGTTCTTCATATTCGGGCGCCGCGCCGTTATTGCTTGCCGCATCCCCATATTCCACGTTGAGGGAATCAGTGATTTTTTCTTTGAACAGCCGGTCATAACCTTCCCTGACTTTGAGTTTCAGGTTCAGGGTCGTGTCTACGGATACTCCGGCCTTAAGTGAAGGGGACATTTCGGCAATACCTTTTTTGCCGTTCGCGTTTTCATCACATGCCGTGCGGCTTACCAGTTTATATTCATAGCTCGCGACGGCCGTCCCCCGGTTGGCCGGTATGGACGTGTCGGTGTACCGGTTCTTATCGGAAGAAACGGTTTTGATTTTGGTGTTGTTGCGGTAAATGTCGATCACCATGCCGCTTATGAATTCCCTTTCGGCTTGCTCCATACCGCTTAGAAAATAAGCGGAAAACGATATTTTTTCTTCTCCCGCTTTTGTTATGGTCGCCTGCGCTTCAATAGCAAAAAGGCTGTCGATAAATTTCACGATTTCGGCATCCACGTCCGTTTTCGCGCCGGTGTTTCTCATTTCTTTCAGGGCTTCCACAATAAGCCCGGCCACATCCATGTCACATCCGTTTTCATCCTCTTCTGCCATGCGTTTCACGATTTGGGCGCCGATTTCGCCAATGCCCGCCAACAGTTCCTGCCGGAAATTATTCGCTATGCAGGATTCGATTTCCTGCACGGAATGGATTCCCATCACCAGATTTTTTATGGCCCATACGTCCATATTGGTTTCATAAAAGCGCACCATATCTTTTACGCGCCTGTCGTTTTTCAGGATATCCAAAGCCGCCGTAAGGCCGCGCGGCAGGGCGTTGGAAATTTTGGCCAAGAGGGTTTTGTCTTTTATAAGGGATTCCATGTTTAAAATGGCCCATGGGTTTTCAGCGCTGATTTTCGCGGCCAGCCCTTCCGCCTGGACTTTGATATCGTGCCAAACCACCTGTTCTCCCGTTTTAAACCCAAGGGAATAAGCGGTGCGGCTTTCATTCCATGATTTTTTGAACGTTCTCTCCACACACGCTTTGGCGTTTTGTACGGCGGCACGGCTGAAGAACGTTTTCAGTTCATTGCCCTTTTTTAAACTTTCCACTGTTTTTCGCAATACCCCTTCTTCGTTTTGCAAGGTGCTCATCTCATGAAACGTTTTTGATACAACCGCGCTTAAGTCTTTGTTGCTTTGCGCGAAGTAAAAGGCCAGATAAGGCCACCAATCGGAATAGGTTTTTTTAATACCGATTTTCGCGAAAAGGGCGTCAGCCGCCGCGGGATTGTTCCCAATGGCTTTTTCCAGCGCGGGCAGAAATGCGTTATTTAAACCGACCTTGGAGTACAGTTGTTTGGCGAAGATGCTGAGCAGCTTGCGTCCCCCTTTGCCCATTTCCGCTTCAGGCTTTTTTTCCAAATAATCAAAAAATATCCTGATTTTGTCGTCCGCGCTTAAGTCTTCCATTTTGACCTTATCCCAATTGAGTTCGACCGCCGGTTTTCCGTTAACCGAAATCACGTCCAATTTTCCGTTGCCGTTGAGGATAAGGTCCACCGGTTTGGGGATTGCCGTGCACTGGCTTACGGGAGCGTTTCCGCCTCCACCGCCTCCGCCGCAAGGCGGCACCAGGATTTGCGCCACTTGAAATTGATCCGTTACGCCTCCTGCCACGGACATGGGGATGCGGAGGTCCGAAAAGGGCGAAGGCAGGGGGGAAAGCGCCGCGTCATTGCTCCCATCGGCGTCCCACGAATATTGGAACGTGTGCGCCCCCGTGTAAGTGCCGCAATCCGTCGAAGCTTCAATGGTATAAGGATTGTGGTTTGTTATCGCGCCGCCCGTACTGTAGGAGAAATCAGGGATGAACGGCCAGGTATAAATAAAATTATAAGTGAAATTTGTCATTTCGAAGAACGCGGCCAAAGGGCCCGTTGTTCCCCACGCGCCGTTCAGCGGGTTTGCCGTGGAGGCGCTAAATTCCGTCAGGGCGTATTCGGTGCCGAGATTATCCCTTATCCGTATATCATCCACAGTCGTGTCGTCAAAGGTGGGATATCCCGCGCTGTTGAAAAGCGTTTCCACGGCGCCGAACCAGCCTTGGGTGTATTGGTAGCCTCCGCCGTTGTTTCCTTCAATGCGTGACGTGTCGCCCAAGTCGCCGCAGGAAGGATCGTAAAAATCATCGGTATTCGCGCACCAGAGGCCATGTCCCTGCCCTGCCAGAGGGCCATAGTTTACCGTTACCGCGTCAACGAGGTACAGGCCCGCATCGGCATTATTGATGATGGTGTTATTGGAAATGACGGGGAGGTCCGGGCCTATTGCGGGGGTGTTATCCGGATCTTCCGTCGTATTGCCGATGACAAAAAGCCCGGGCCCCGTATTCCCGTCAATCGTATTACCACTGATCGTGTAAGTGGCGATGGCGGCCACGACCCCAAAATCACCATTACCGATGACATCGTTGTTCTGGATGGTTCCGCCGGCGCCGGGAGCGGACAAAGGATCGTAATTCAAGACCGTGATGATTCCCCCTTCATTGTTATTCGCGATATAATTGTTCTGTATCAAATTGGGGCCGCCTTGGTCCTGCATCATGGAAATTCCCATCTCGCCGTTGCCCAAATTGAGCGTGCGGGTTACGTCTGTGCCGATGATATTCCCGTCTATACGGTAATGTTCGCTTTGGGATATATCGATTCCCGGGTTATCGTTGCCGCTTATCACATTGGGGCTGTACTGGCCTATGTCGAATCCGCTCGCGCCGATGTCTTTGCCTGCGCCCCTGTTTTCCATGCATTGATTATCGATTTCGATACCGGCATCGTCATTCATCAAGGCGGCGTTGCCGGCGGCGTTGAGACCGATTATGTTGTTTTCAATAAGAATTTCATGGGCGGGAGCCACAGTATCGTCTTTCGCCCATACGTCTACCAGCCGTATGCCCTGCCCCCCTTCGCCGCCGCCATTGCCGGAAACCAAGTTACCGGAAACCACATCATCTCCTGTGCCCCAAACACCGTCTGCTCCGTACCAAATGCCGATCGCTATCGGCGAATAAACTTCACCATTGTTAAAAAGGTCGAGGTAACGGGCACTCACTCCTGTTGAAATATTGCCGACAGGAGACACTCCCGTGGAATCTGTTCCGATTTTGTTTCTGATCATCATGATGTCGTGGGGGTCGGCATCCGCCCCCAAGTCGCATTCTCCGCCGCCCAGGTCCGTAATGTCGCCCCACACGCTAATGCCCCACCCCCAGTTGTTTGAATTGCTCCCGTTGCCGGAAATGAGATTGTCGCGGATAAGCACATGCGCCGTGTCGCCGCCTACGAATATGCCATTGTAAGTATTGAAGATAATCGCCGTCCCCGATATGTCGGTGCCGATATAATTGTTTTCAATAGTCATTTCATTCGCATCGAAAAGGCTGTCGTTTATATAAATTCCGGCGCCATCGCTATCGTCGCCGTTTCCGGAAATGATGTTGCGGTCCGCGGGGAGCGAGCCGCCAATAAGGTAGGGTGTCGCTC
>JAFGNE010000070.1 GCA_016927155.1 Candidatus Peregrinibacteria bacterium | reverse complement strand
TGGATCCGCCAGGCCATCACGCGCGCCATCGCCGACCAGGCCCGCACCATCCGCATCCCCGTGCACATGGTGGAAACCATCAACAAACTGACACACACCCAGCGCCGCCTGCTGCAGGAGCTCGGGCGCGAACCCACAGTGGACGAACTGGCCTCGGAAATGGACATGGACACCAAAAAAGTCCGCCACATCCTCAAAATTTCCCAGGACATCGTTTCCCTGGAAGCTCCCGTGGGCGCCGAAGAGGACAGCAAACTGGGAGATTTTATTGAAGACGACGAGGCGGTTTCCCCTTCAGAAGCCACCAACCGCCAGATCATGAAGGAGAACATAAGGTACATGCTCCAGTACCTGACGCCCCGCGAACAAAAAATCATCCGCATGCGTTTCGGCCTGGACGACGGTATCGGCCACACGCTGGAGGAAGTGGGCAAGGAATTCGGCGTCACGCGCGAACGCATCCGCCAGATCGAAGCCAAAATCCTCCAAAAACTGCGCGACCATCCTACCAGCATCAAAATTAAGGAACGCTACTAAATTTTTTCATTTATCACCTTATATTTAAAATCCCATGGCAGACGCTACCAATGAAAAAGAAGTGCTGGTTACCAAATCAGGCCTCGCCAAACTGAAAGACGAGCTTAAGGAATACAAAGACGTGCGCCGCAAAGAAGTGGCCAAAAGGCTGAAGGAAGCCATCGCGTACGGCGACCTCTCCGAAAATTCGGAATACGAAGAGGCAAAAAACGAACAGGCTTTTGTGGAAGGCCGCATCGCGGAACTCGAAAAGATGATTTCGAATGCCCGCATCATTTCCGACGAAAAAGTCGGCCAGGATACCGTGCAGATCGGCACGACGGTAACGGTCAAAAACCTCACGGAAGATGATGAGGCGGAAACCTACACCATTGTGGGCAGCACGGAAGCGAACCCTATGGAACAAAAAATCTCCAACGAATCCCCTATCGGTTCGGCCCTTTTGGGAAAAACCAAAAACGACGTCATCAAGGTCAAGGTGCCCGCGGGGATTTACGAATATAAAATCCTCAAAATCAAATAAGCCCGGAAATGGATTTTGCCCATTTCGCCACCGCGTTTTTTTTCGCCTTGCTGCCCGCCTTATGCTGGCTCGCGTTTTATTATCATAAGGATTACAAAGACCTTGAACCGAAAAAGGTGATCGCCAAAACGTTCCTGATGGGCGCCGTGGCGGGAATCCCTTTCCTGGCCCTGCGTTTTTTTCTGGAAAAATACAATCTGGGCGCCTTGGTTATTGAAGGGGTTGTCACGGTTTTTCTTTTTGCCGCGATGGAAGAAATGGCGAAGCTTTCGGCCGCCATTTTTACGGTTACCCGCAATAAAATCCATTTTAACCAAGTGATTGACGGGGTGGTTTACGCGGTAACCGCGGCCCTGGGCTTCGCGTTTGTGGAAAACCTGTTTTACCTTTACGCGTTCCTAACAGCCCACAGCGGCGCCGTTGACCTGCTTTATGTGGTCGCTTTCCGCAGTTTCGGCACCATGCTGGCGCACACGCTTTTTTCGGGGATTGCGGGGCTTATTTGGGCGTACGCTTATTTCTCCAAACAGATTTCCCCTTTCGAACAGAAAAAACTGCTCGCCTTCAGCCTGCGCGATTTTGTGGACCGCGAGATCCTGAGCCTCCACATCATCCGCCACAACATTTTAAAAGCCCTGCCTTCCCGCAGGGGCGGCCATGAAAAACAGGCGCTTGTCATGGAAGGCATGATGGCGGCCGTTTTCCTGCACGCGTTTTTCAATCTGGGCACCACTTTCGCCGTTTTCGGTGAAAACCTGACATTCCTCCTGGTCCCGGGAATCATCGGCGGGTTCCTGTACGTTTCTTACCTTTTCACCAAAAAACTGAACCAAAAAATCCTTAAGGTTGTTTAGCGCTCGCCGGAGTTTCGGATTTTCTTGACTCGAAACTCGGTCCGATGTACATCGGACCTCAAACATCTCGTCTTCGAAAATCCGAATACTCCGACTCGCGCTTAGAAAGTAAGCCTGGATTCCTGATTTTCGCCTGCCCATACTGGTACAGGCGGGCACGCGGAGGTGTTTGATCCCGCCTTGGCGGGGGAGTTCCGACGCAAGAAAATCAGGAACCAGGCGAGCTTTCTGCCCGTTGCCTTGCCTTTAGGCTTGTTTTTTGGTATAATAAATAGATAGTAAACCAAAAGAAATGGCGGATGACGCGACAACCACAACACCGAAAATCCATGTCCCCGAAGATACCCGGGCCAAATTCGGCGAACTTATTGATCTGGTTTTGGACAGCCATTCCATGGACGATGAAGAACGGCAGTATTGGATAGACGTGCTCCCTATCATGACGGATGAGCAGATCGCCAACCTGCGGGACATCTTAAACAACGAAAAAAAACAAATCGAAGAAGCACAAAAAGCCGCCAGCGGCACCCCAAAAAAAACAGGCCCCGCTTTTGATGAAGAGGCCTACCGCGAAAAAAAACAGGCCAGGATTAAAACGGAGAAAGAACAGGAAGAAAAAGAGAGGGCGGAAGAGGAAGCGGTGCTAAATGCCCTCCAGAACCTTTAAAACCAGTTCCGGCGACACCTCAGAAAGCCCGCGAACGACAATATCCGCCGGGGTTTTTTGGAGTTCTTCAAAAGTCTCCACGCCGGTGGCCACGCCAATGGCATGGATGCCAGCATTCCTGCCGGCCTGTATGCCAAACGTGGAATCCTCGAAAGTGAGAGAGCGCTTTGGTTCTGCTTTAAAATAACCAACGGCTTTCAGGTACATGGCGGGGTCGGGTTTGGCCTCTTTTACGTCATCGGTGCCGATGATTTTTTTGACGTAAGGCAGGACTCCGATTCTCTTCAGTGTTTCCTCCACTACAAAATTGGCGTTGCTGGAAACAACGGCAATGTTTTCAAAATAAGCCGCCATGCGCTCCACCGTTTCTTTGGCATAGGGAAAAGGCGGTATATTGGCGGCCATTTTCGCTTTTTGGTAAATGGACATCGCCCGGTCGATTTCTTCAGCCGTGATGCCGCGGCGCCCGATTTCCTCTCCCCATAACGCGTTTATTTTTTCCCGCGGGGCCATCGCCCACATTTTTTTGTCGGCCGTGAAATTATAAACAAGCCCCAGTTCGCGTTCCATGGTTTCCTTAAAAGCACGTATGGCGGGTTCCATGGAATTGATGAGCACGCCGTCCAGGTCAAAGCAGATGAGATGATTGTCGTGTTTTTGACTGTTCATGCGGTTTTTTACAAGAACCATTGTACTGTGTTAAGATTTCCCAGTAAAACCATTTAACATGCTCCCTCCCACCTACGAGGCTAAAAAATACGAAGACGGCATCTATAAAAAATGGGAATCTTCCGGGGCTTTTAAAGCTGATCCGAAATCCGGGAAACCCGCTTTTTCCATTTCCATGCCGCCGCCCAACGCCACGGGCGTTTTGCATTTGGGCCATGCCGTGATGCTGGCGCTGCAGGATATCCTGACGCGGCACCGCCGGATGAAGGGGTATGAGGCGCTGTGGCTGCCGGGTACCGACCACGCGGCCATCGCCACGCAAAACCGGGTGGAAAAGGAACTGGCGAAAGAGGGGGCCACGCGCGAAAAACTGGGGCGTGAGGCATTTTTGAACCGCGTGCGGGAATTTGTGGCGGATTCGCAGGATACCATCCGCAACCAGATCAGGCGCATGGGCGCCAGCTGCGACTGGACCCGCGAAAGGTACACGCTGGACGACGACCTGTCGCTCGCCGTCACCGAGATGTTCAACCGGATGCACGAAGACGGTCTTATTTACCGCGGCTACCGCATCGTGAACTGGTGTCCCCGTTGCAAATCCACGCTGGCGGACGATGAGGTAGAACATGAGGAAGTGCAGGGCAATTTTTATTATATTTTGTACCCGTTCAAGGACGAGGAAGGCGGCCTGATCGTGGCCACCACCCGCCCGGAAACCATGCTGGGCGACACAGCCGTTGCGGTAAACCCAAAAGACAAACGCTACAAAAAATTCATCGGAAAAACCATTATGTTGCCGCTTTTAAACCGTGAAATCCCGGTGATCGGCGACGAGTACGTGGACATTGATACCGGCACGGGCGCGCTTAAGGTGACGCCGGCGCATGACCCCAATGATTTTGCCATCGGCCAAAAGCACAAGCTTGAAACCATCCGTGTGATGGACGAGGAGGCAGTGATCAATGAACAGGGCGGGCCGTACAAAGGCTTAGACCGCTTTACGGCGCGCAAAAAAGTTCTGGAAGACCTGGCAGGTCTCGGCTTGCTCCAAAAAACGGAAGCGCTTTTTCACAACGTGGGGCATTGTTACCGCTGCTCGACGATGGTGGAACCGCTCACTTCGGACCAGTGGTTCATTGATGTGAACAAAAAATTCATCGTCAAAAACCCCAAAAACCTGGGCTGGAAAAAGAAAGAAGCCACCCTGAAAGAACTTTCCATCCACGCGGTGAAAAACGGGAACATCCAGATCATCCCGGACCAGTTCAACAAAACCTATTTCCACTGGATGGAAAACCTGCGCGACTGGTGCATCAGCCGGCAAATCTGGTGGGGGCACCGGATCCCCGTGTGGTACTGCAAGGATTGCGATGAAATTATTGTGGCACGCGAGGCGCCTGCCAAATGCACCAAATGCGGTTCGAAAAACCTGAGGCAGGATGAAGACACGCTCGATACCTGGTTTTCCTCGGCACTGTGGACTTTTTCCACCCTGGGCTGGCCGAAGGAAACCGAAGACCTCAAATTTTTCCACCCCACGAGCGTGATGGAAACGGGTTATGACATCCTGTTTTTCTGGATCGCGCGCATGATTCTGATGACCACTTACGGCCTGAATGACATTCCTTTCAAGACGGTTTATCTGCATGGGCTTATCCGCACGCGCGAGGGGAAGAAGATGAGCAAGTCGGATCCGAGCACCTGCATCGACCCGCTCGACATGATCGAAAAATACGGAGCGGACTCCCTTCGCATGAGCATGGTCATCGGCAACACACCCGGCAACGACATGAGGCTTTACGAGGAAAAAATCCAGGGCTACCGCAACTTCACCAACAAGCTGTGGAACGCCAGCCGCTTTGTGCTGGGGATTTTAGAGGAAAAAGGCGTGCAGGAGGAACCGAAAATCGGAAAACTCTCCGACGCGGACGAATGGATTTTGGGCAAACTGAACACGGTTATCAAGTTGTCGGACGAAGGCCTTACCGAATTCCGCATAAGCGAAGTGGGGCAGGCGCTTTACGACTTTTTGTGGAACGATTTCTGCGACTGGTATCTGGAGCTAAGCAAGGGCGAAAAACAGAATCCCGCGGTGCTCTACCATGTGCTTAAGGCCATCCTGCTCCTCCTCCATCCTTTCATGCCGTATGTAACGGAGGGAATCTGGGCCAATCTGCCGGGGCAAAAAAGCATGCTCATCGGGCACGCCTACCCAAAAACCGACGGCAAAAAATACGGCGCGGAATCCATCCAGGGGCTGATTGACGTGGTGGGCAAGATCCGCCACCTGCGCGCCGAGAATAAAATCGACCCTGCCAAAAAAATCCCCATCACCGTTTACGGCCATAAAGCGACGGACGATCTGGCGCGAAACAAGGCGGATATCGAACGCCTGGCCCGCATGAGCGGACTGACGCTTATGGAAAAAGGCGCCAAGGTGGCCAACGCGGCCACGGATGTGGTTAATGGAATCGAGATCTTCATTCCCCTTTCGGGCTTGGTTGATTTGGATAAGGAACGTGAACGCCTGCAGAAGGAAATCGCGAATCTGGAGCGGTATATCGGCGGGCTGAAGCGAAAACTGGATAACAAACAATTCGTCGCCAACGCACCCCAAAACATCGTGGCCCAGGAGCAGGCGCGACTGGCCGAGGCGGAGGAAAAACTGAAGAAATTCAAAAGCTCGTCTGGTTCCTGATTTTCTTGCGTCGAAACTCGTCGCCCTTCGGGCTCCTCAGACATCTCCGCGTGCGAAAATCAGAAAACCAGACTCGCTTTTTTAGGGGCGAATCCTGCCAAGCGAAGCGAGCGTCCCCTTGTTTTTCAGGTGATTTTTTGGTATAATATAAAGATTAATTTTAACTATGGAAATCACCCCAAGGCAACTCATCAACCCCGGCGTGCTGAAGCTGGACGAGAAAAGGCGTGAAGCGGTGACGCGGTTCAAGGAAGCTGTAGCGCGCGCGAAATTCCTGAACAGCGATGAAAAACGGAACTGGACGGTATTGGGCTATTTGCTTACCGGCGAACAGCTGATGGAAGCCCAAAAACTCATCATCGGGCAGGACCTGAAATACATGAAAAATATTGAAGTGGTTTTACCTAAAGAAAAATAATGGCGGATGACAATAAACCCATCACAGGCAAGGAAAAGCGTGAAAGGCAAATGATTCCGGAACCTGAAAACGAACTGGCTGAACTGCAGCGGCAGATTGAACAGCCGGAACACGAACAGGGAATACGGGAAATGCGCGACGCGGCGATAGAAATCGGCAAAAACCCCGACATCCCTTATGCCGCCGGCATGATGGAAATGAAGCCTGAAATCTCTCCGGAAAAGGATCCGGAAGCCATGACTTTTTTGTATGCGCAGATTTTGGCGCTCCTCACTAAAATCGCCAACCAGAATCCCGATTTGGACCTGAAAACGCTGACACCCGAAAACCTGGCGCCCGCCGCGCAAAGGCTTTCCATGCAACAGGGGAAACAAAAACTTCTTTTGGAGCGTTCCGAATCGCTCGCCCTGACCAAACTCCAGGAAATTTTAATGTCTCCCGCTTCCCCCGCGGCCCTGCAAGTGGCCAGGGATTGGCCTTATATGATTACCCGGGCCGAAGAAAACAGGGAAGGGTTTGGAACGAAATATCTGAAACGATTGAAAGAAAAACCCGCGGAAACCATCGCCCTGACTGTGGCGGGGGCCGCGGGCGTTTATGTGGGATACCACATGCTCAAATGGCTTTTCAGTAAAGGCTGGGAAAATACCAAGAAAAAAATAAGCGATAAATGGGATTCCGCTTTTTCATTTAGGAATATCCTGGGCGTGCTTGGCGTGGTTTCGCTGGGCGCTTATTTTGGGCGAAACAAAATTGAAAACTGGCTTTACGAGACTTTTGGTTTCCGATTCGGCAAAAAAACGATAAAAGACATGGCGCGGGAACTCAAGGAAGGAAAAATGCCCCAGCCCATCATTGATGCCGGCAAACAGGTGGAAGCGGCGAAAGTCGCCGCAAAAGCCAAAGGCGAAGAAATCAAAGAACAAGCAAAAGAGGCGAAAGACGTTTATAAGGAGCACGCGGCCTTCAGTAAATTCATCACCGAACAAAACCCTACACTTACCGTACGGGCCCTCCTTTTCAGCCGAATCGGGAATGAATCTTATGAAATGTTCATGCAGGCCAGCGAAAAGGACCGGAAAAAAATCCTGTATGACCTTTACATGAAACTGGGGGGGAAACAAAAAAAATCCATAACCGAAATGGGAGAGGAAGACCTTCGGGACATATTGGGGCTGGTCACGGAATACGGGGTGGCCGACCTGCATGAATTTTTCAGCGATATGCTCAAGAAACCCGACCATCCTGATTTTAAAAATAAAACGATCAATGAAGTGATGGCGCTGATTTGCGCGGGTAAGGACAAATACATCGACCCGGAAAAAACCAAAGCGGCCAAAGAGGCGGCGGCCAGCCCCGAATCCGTCCAGGCGGTGGGCAGGCTCATCGACAAGATCGCGGAGGACCCGAAAATCGTGACGGACAAGAATTTCCGCCATGAATTTGAAATGGCGCTTGCCAAGGCCGGGCTGGTGCTTTTAGTGAATGAAGTGGGAACGGCCACCATCGTTACCGCAAAAAACTGGGTGCCCATCGCCACTTTCGTCGGTGACGAAGTGAATGGCGCTTTGCAATACATGGGCGATGTCCTTATCCGGGAAGGCGGTGTGGCCGGAACAGCCATCGGAGCTTACCTGAAAGGCGCGGGTTACGTGGCATGGATCGGCGTACCCGGGGGCATGACATTAGGGATTATAGAAGGCTTCCTCAAAAGACCTTATTCGCCTTTATCGTGGGGTTACCACGGCCTTAAAGGCGGTATCAAGGGGCTTGGGAAAAGCATGGCTTACCCTTATCACGTCATGGAAATGGTCGGCAAATACTGGTCCAGCCACATCACGCCTTTAGACCTGGCGCGTGAAGCGTATTACCGTAAAGTGTTCGCCGTCGAAGAATTCCGCAATATTTCCGGAGTGCGCCGGATCGCGGAAACGGGAATAGGGCAACGGCTGGGGCTGGAAAGCCTAATCAAGCGCGCCACAGAAGGCAGGATGGAAATAACCGGATCCCTGATGAAACGGCTTACGATTTACCGGCAACTCCTTGAAAAAGAAAGAAGCCTGCTGAAAAATTCCGAACAAATTGCCCACTACCAAAAGCTCAGCGGCAAAATTGACCGGTTTATCGACCAAAACGGCTGGATAGACAACCGGTTCGATAAAAAATTCTGGGCGGACAAGATCGCCAAAGCGGTCCCCGACCGCAAGACAGCCGTTTTGCTGGAAGACAATCCGCGGCTGGCCCGCATGATGCTCAATGAAACGCATCCCCTAAGGACATTGGCCGGCAAACCCGGTGAAAATTCTTTCCGTTATACGGTGGAATTTTTGGCCAATGACAAAAAATTACTGGAGAAGTTCGCCAAAAACCCCCTACTGGCCCAAGACCACCGGATCATCGCGATGGTGCGCGGGGAAGCGGAAGTGACCGCGGAAGGCTTTGCCAAACTTGTGGCTGAACGGGTAAAAACCTGGGGTAAATTCAGCGGAAATGAATTGCGCCTGTTCGAATCCCAGCCTGCCGTCGTTTTCCGCTATACGGAACTGGCGGACCAATTGGCCGACCTTAAGAAAGCCGCCAAACTAAAAACCCCCGGCGCGGCGGAAGCCCTTAACCGGGCTAAGGCGTTAAGGGCCATGTTGCTAAAGCCCAATTCGGCCCACGCGAAATTTACGTATGAAAACCTGAGGCACATGGACTCGCTTTTCCACGATGCCAAGGCTTTTGATTATTTCATGGCGATTGACCGGCAAATCCTGAACGGCATGAAACCTTTAGACCGCCTGAACCTCGCGGAAAAATTCGCCGATTTCACAAAAAACGAAAAAGCGATCCATGACCTGGTCCTGAAAACGGAAAGCAGACTGGGGATTGTCGGGCGCACCTCGCAACGCCTCAGCCGGATCAAGGCGGGCGCTTATGAAAAAATAGAGGAAACATTTGAAAAAACCGTTGAAAAAACGCGTGAAACGTTCCGTGGCATGCGTGCCGTCCGGCTGGGACAAGGCCAATTGGAAGCGCTGGCCAAAACGGGCAATGCGGCCGAAGCGCAAAAGCTCCTTGAGAAATCCGGTGTAAAACTGGAGCAGTGGGGTTATGAACTCATCGCGAACTGCAAAAACGCCGATGAAGTGCGGTATGTCCTTAGGTCCGCGCCAAAAACTTCGGGCAGCCGTTACATCAAATTTATTGAACCTTTGGCCAAAACAAGCCAGGTGCTCAAGTACCTCAAACCTGCCGGACAGGCCACCCTGGGGGCCGCGTTTTTCCTTGGGGCGGGAATCGATTATTATCACGCCGCCACAACGGAAAATGAGCGCAAACGTAACGTTTATCTTGAAAAGGCCGGTATCGAAACGGTGGCGGGAGCCATTGACCTGGGCATGCTGGCGGGCGGAGCGGGCTTAGGGACAACCGCGGCCTACACCTTCGCGGCAGCGCCCTACCTTTACATGCTGGAAGCCGGTTACGAATCCTCGCTGGAAGCCAAAGACACCGAAAAGGAATGGCTGGCCAAATACGACCATGAAACGCTGATCCACCACTGGATCAGCACGGGGAAAGAATTCAGCGCCGGCGAATCCTACCGCATCACCCTCACCACGACCACCCTGGAAGACGTGGAACGGGAGCATCGCGAAACGCGCAAAAAAATCGTGACGGCGCTCCTGTTGCAGGAAGGGGAACGGTTTGAGAATGAGGGAAAAATCCGTTTGGCTTATATCGAAAAAACCTGCCGGTTCATGACCGCGGCTGATTACGAAAAAGCCCGCAACATCCTCCATGATTCGCGCCTCTTCGCGGGAATTATGGCCGATCGCCAGATGGCCCTTGCCCAAAGGGTTTCCGCGCTGGATATTGGCGGCATTAATATTGTGGAAGAAAAGTATTCCCCTGAAAAAATCGATGCGGCAACCATGAAAAACCTGGTAACGTCTTACGCCAAGGAAACTCTTTCCGCACGCGTCCATCCTGTCCTTGGCCGCCAGTTCGATGCCATGGAAACCGGCGATCTTGTGGCTTTTCTTTGGGAACTTGATAAATACATGGCAAATCCCGAAAACGCAAAATCCATCCTCCAAAATGAAAAAGATTTTCGCGACCAGTTACGGGATTACCTTTTTTACGCCCGAAAAACAGACACAGCCAAAATCCTCCAGGAAAAATACCTACGCGAAGCGGACCGGATGATACTGGCGAAACAGAAGGCATTGCCCGAAAATCCGGAATCACTGGCCAAAGCCCGCCGTGAAGCGATAGCGGAAATCGTGAAATCAGGCGACAAAACCTTTTTATCCGCCAGTATCGAAAATTTTGAAAACGGGGAAGGCGCGCTTCCCGAAAACCTCGCCAAACAAATCACGGATACGGACGCCTGTTTCGCCCTGCACCGCCTGGCCTCCTTCTTCGGCTATGCCGGCCGGCAAAATGAAGAAGATCTGAAGCGCTTTCTCAACAGCACGCATAAATCCGTTTTTGGCGTGTATTGGGATGGAAAAGCCTGGGCCCTTAACGAAGCCGGATGGGAATTCGCCGATGAAATCGGCCCCCGCCTGGACCGCGCGGCCGTTGAAAAAATCATTCAAAAGCTCCGTGAACAGCCTGACAACATCCTGGAGCACCGCCAGGAAGCCATCACTTACAGCATGAGCGATATCTTTAAGGGGCAAGTTTTACGAATGGCGGACATCCTCGAGCAAGGGCTGAAAGAATACAGGCCCCGGAAAAAACAGCGCCAAAAACCGATCGCGCCGCCCGCGCCCGCCGTGGCCGAAAAAATGCCGGAGCCTGAAGCGGTTGCCGAAGCGGCTTAAAATTTAAATTTCTTCCGCAGGCCTTCTCTTGCCATCAGGCGTGAAATATTTGAGGTAAAAGTGTTTGACAAAATCGAAAGTGGCGGAAAAAAGCGAAGAAATGATTTCTTTGAGCGAACGGATACGGGCGATGGAAGCCGCGTATTCCTGCGCGCCGCCC
>JAFGNE010000069.1 GCA_016927155.1 Candidatus Peregrinibacteria bacterium | reverse complement strand
GCTTGGATGGCAAGGTAAGCGCCCTGGATGAAAAAGTGGGTAGCTTGGATGAAAAAATTGATCGCGTGGACGCGAATCTTTCCGGACAAATCCGCCATCAAGGTGTGCTTTTGGAAGACATGCGCGATGACATCTGCGCACTCAGGGACGGCCATAATTTCCTGACTGGCCTCAAAGAGGACGTCCAGCAAATCCTACGGAATACGGCCGATTTACCGCTCATCAGGAAAACCGTGGCGGACCATAGCCGATTATTGGCGGCGAGGTAATTTTGGTATAATAGGGCAGTCTTAAACCAAAATTATGGAAACCAAAGAACTTTTAACCCGCGGCGTGGAGGCGGTGGTGCCGGCGGACCTGATGCAGGCAAAGCTGAAAAACAAAAAGAAATTGCGCGTGTACCTCGGCATAGACCCCACTTCCACCAAAATCCATCTGGGCAATGCCGTGCCGCTCAGGAAACTGCGCGACTTCCAGAATGCCGGGCATGAGGTGATTTTTTTGGTGGGCAGTTTTACGGCGCTGATTGGCGACACTTCCGATAAAGACGCGATGCGCAAGCCCCTGACGCCGGAGGAGATCGAAAAGAATTTCCACACTTACAAAGAACAGGCCAGCAAGATATTGGACTTTAAGAAGGCCAAGATTCTGTACAACGGCGACTGGCTCGGCAAGCTCTCGTTCCAGAATGTGGTGGAGCTGGCCCAGCACTTTACCGTGCAGCAGATGATCCAGCGCGAGATGTACCAGAAAAGGCTGAAGGAGGACAAGCCCATCGGCCTGCACGAGTTTTTGTACTGCCTTATGCAGGGCTACGACAGCGTGCATATGGAGGTGGACGTGGAGGTGGGCGGAAATGACCAATTGTTCAACATGCTGGCCGGGCGGACGCTCCTTAAAGAGTATAAGGATAAGGAAAAAGTGGTGGTGACCACCCCTCTTCTGGAAGGCACGGACGGGCGCAAGATGAGCAAGACCTACGGCAACACGGTGAATATAGAAGACGAGCCGAAAGAGATGTTCGGCAAGCTGATGAGCATGGCGGACAGCCTGATTATTAAGTACTTCACGCTCTGCACCGACGTGCCGCTGAAAGAAATTGATGAAATCGACGCGGCGCTGAAAAAGGACATGAACCCGCGCGACGCCAAAATGCGGCTGGCCAAAGAGATTGTGGCGCTGTACCACGGCGAAGAAGCGGGGCTTGAGGCCGAAAAGCAGTTCACGCAGGTGTTTTCCAAACACGAACTGCCGGACGACATGCCCAAATTTAAGTTAAACGGCGATAGGAACATCGTGGACCTGCTGGAACTTTGCAAACTGGTGGCCAGCCGCACGGAAGCGAAAAGGCTGATTGCCGAGGGCGCCGTGAAAGTGGACGGCGAAAAAGTCCCCGACCCTTCCGTGGCTTACCGCATGGAAAAAGGGATGGTTATACAGGTGGGCAAGCGGCGTTTTGCCCGAATTATTTAACCAAAGAAACAATAAAATCCCTCATTTTTTCATGATATTCGGGGATGAAGGCGGCTAACTTTTTCAGGTCCGCTTCGGGAAGCTCCTCTTTCGCGGTGAGCCGGCTTAGCCAAACGGCGTTTTCATCGGAAAACAGCCCCAGTTTTTTAAGGTTAAATTGCGCGCGTTTCAAATTTTGGTGTATCGAGCTGATGATATTAAGGAGCTTACGGGCTTGCCATGGAAAAGAAATTCTTTTGCATAAAATTTGTTTAAAATTAAGGGCGAAGTGGGGCCTTGTCTGAAAACAGAAAAGACTAAAATGTTGTACATATTGTACACAGTGTACACCTTTTTTAGGTTTTCTCTCCAAAAGAATCCTCGTCCTTCCGAGGCGGCGCCCCTTTCCACCTATAGCGCTCGCCCAGATTGGCGATAATCCTATCCATCACCGCTTCCTTAACTTTTTTAAATATTCCTTCGCGCGCGAACCGCCCCATTTGATGTAATCCGTTCCCGCGGTTTCCGCGAAACCCATCTCATTAAGCACACCCTGGGCGTAGCTGTCGATTTCGCCGGAGCTGGCGAGCACAATGTTCCAGTCCAGCTTCCTGATGTTCACTTCGCTGTAATGCCCGCTGTACCAGACACAGGCCATGGAATAGAAGACATCCTTGCGGTATTTTTCAAAAGGCCGCCCGCGGGCGATGGCCTCTTTGCTCCTGTCGTACATGCTTTTGAACCTCACAAACGCCACATACTCCTGCGCCTGCGGCGTGGGCGCGACGACCTTGCCATCAAAAATTTCCTTGCTCCACGCCACCCAGTTCTTCGGCATGACCTGGTACCGGCCTAAAGCGCGGGTGCCGAAATAACGGCTGCTCTCGTTACGGATGGGCCTGCCCAGCGCCCCGTAATCATGGTCGCTCTCGCAGGAAGATTCAGACAAAATGTAATGCTTCATCCACAGTTTCTCGTCCTGGCCGTAGCCGTCCTTCATGAATTGATCCACCATCCGCGCGGCCGTGACCACGCCCTCCGTTTTTTCGTTAAACCTCTTCACTTCCACCCTTTCCGGATGGCCGGCCACGTATTCCTCAAGTTTTTTCGGGTCTTCGCCCCCTTCCCACAGCTTGAATCTGAAGCCGTCTTTTTCCACATATTTCACGCGCTCCTTTTCGATTTCTTTCCGGAGCTCCCCGCGCTTGGCCCTGCTCTCGCCAAAAATCCGCTCCCACGCCTCCCGCGCCTTTTCGGACCAGTAATCATACGCGACGCCCAAAACATCGTACCACTCACGGGGCTTTTTGATCGGCTCCTGTGATGGGGTTTCAGTGGATTCGGACATTGGTTCTGCATGTCACCCCCGCGAAAGCGGGGGTCCAGGATTTTAGTCTTTCAGTCCTGGATTCCTGCTTCCGCAGGAATGACATTGGGTTATTAAGTTTTCTTTTCTTCGGTTTCGACATTTGTGAATTTTGCTTTGAGCGCTTCGCGATATGTATCAAAATTTTTCATAATAAATTCACGACGGGCGGTATCTAAAGCGGTTTGTTTGTCTGCTTTTGTTTTATTGCCACCCTGTTCCCATTGTGGTTCATTTGCTGGCACTGTAACACCCGATGTATGAATAATCTTATATAAATCATCTTTCTCTCTTTTTACCTTGGAATTCCCCTTTAATTTACTAAGTTCGCTCGTATATTTTTCTTTTATTTCTTTGTCCGGATCTTCTTTTGTTTCGGTTGTAGCAGGGACGCCTTTTATCGCGTCACCCACTTTGCCCAAATTGGTATAAGTTTCCGCCGGTCCAAACTCCGCGTCGCCTTTTTTAAGGGCATATTTGTTTTGCTCGCCTTCGGTGAAAAGCTGGATAACGAATTTGTCGTTCCCCTTGTAAACGGTAACTTCGGGCCTGCCGTTATCGGGATTTTTGGCGATTTCTTTTACATCCACGTTGCCAAGCGCCGCGCCCAGGCGTTCCTTTATGGCGGACGGCACGGTTTCGCCCCTGTAATGGTTGATGCTAACCAGCTGCCTTTGCTTGTCTTTTCCCCATTCCTCATCCGTCATGCCTTCTGGCTGTTTCCTGGCGTTGACGATATCTTCGGCGTTCTTACTGCTGAAAATATCCTTCGCCTGTTCGCCGTTGGGGTTAAGGGCGGCCTGTAAATATTTATCGGGCGATTTATTGAAAGCATCGCTTTGCTTATCCAGGATTTCCCCATATATCTCGCGGTTCTTTTCCTTGATGAGTTCGGGATTGCGCCCCGCCATAAGGTCTTCCGCGGCGTCCATCATACCCTGCACATCCCCGCCCTTCATCATGCGCGTGATAAGCCCGATAAGCTGGATCATCTCTTTTATGCCAAACCCGGAGCCGAGCTTGGTCATCACATCGGGATTGCGGAGGATGTCTTTTACCCTGTCCGCCGCTTCGCGCATTTGGAGCTGGGTTTCGGCTTGGGCCTCAAGCACTTTGGCGTCCAACGGCGGTGCTGACGTCAAATCGATGCCAGTCGCGGTTTTTACAGCAGTTTCAAATTTGGTTTTATCAAAATCCTCGCCATTGATTGTATATTTTGCCGGTTCTTTTTCTTTGTCTTTTTCCGTCGGCGCTTTCTTGATTTGAAGGCTAAGACAAAGCAATCTGTTAAGTTTCGTGCCTTCCTTGAGCGCGTCTTTGTATGGAGCATCCTTAAAGGCGTCCGTTTGAGCCAGTTCCGCCAAGGTCTTTGGCTCATCCGCTTCCAATTTTTCGTTGCCGTACAAGTTAGCGTCAATAATAACGGCGCGCATGCGGCTTTTTTCCTCATTGGAAAGGTCGAGTTTGCCGTCTTTTACGGCGGATTGGAGCCTGTCGATCGGCAAAGCGGCGAGCATCTGTTCCACCACAGGGCATGGCAGAGCATCGATTTTCACGTCTTTGCCCAAGGCGGGGCCGAGAAGAGGCTGGAGTTTATCATAATTTTGGTCAACATATTCCCTGCTCCCTTCGCTCCGGCTTTTATCCCTACTTTCCGAAAGACCTTTTCTCTCCACTTCGGTTAAGTCTTCATTTTTAACCAGATAGTTAAAAAATTTGTCTTCCATCTCTTTCCCAAAAGGTTTGAATTTATCCCAGCTCTCTTTGTCAAACGCATCGGTCAATTCCCATACATTCTCGTTTTTGAAAACAGCATCGGCAAAGGCGATAGTCTCCGCGCGGGCACCACTCCTTATCTGGTCTATCGTTTCAGGCGGAGTTTTTGCCTCGTTTAACTTTTTTATCAAATTCTGCGCCGCGATGTTAAGGTCGATGATGGCGCTGGTAATCTGGTCGTTGATGCGGGCGGCATATTCTTTTTTGGCCGAGTCCGCCATACCCGCCGTGGCTTTATCGATAATGGTTTTCCGCGCGCCATTAAGATAATCCGAAATGGTTTTGACGGAGGTGTTGATATTTTTAACGAGCGCATTTTTAAATTTTTCAGCCGTATCTGTTGGAACATCTTTAAGTTGAATGTTTAATTCTGCCTTTACTGGCTCTGATTCTGTTTTAGGAGTTTCAGCCTTTTGCGCTGCTTCTGTAGCTTTGGCTAAAACAGTGTTATTAGTATGCGCCTCAATTTGCTTAATCAGCCTCTCCACTTGTGGCACATAGCGTTCCACCACTTTGTCGATCATTTGATCCTTATTGGCGTCAAGTTCTCCAACTTCACGATTGTAATCTTCTGTTATTTGTTTGTATCTCCCCTTAAAATGTTCTTTCGCGCTTTTAAGAGGTTCGGTGGCAGGGGATTCACCAAGTTTTTCAATTGCTTCATCAAATTTTTTGGTTGCCTTATCCCAGTGCTCTTCTGTCAAAGGTTCCGCTTTCGCTGGAGCAGCTTCAGTTTCTTTTTCCGCGACTGGCGCGGCTTCGGCTGGCTCAGACGTTTCCGTCCCATTATAAACAAACCTCTTTATCTCAAACTCCCTGTAATTGTGCTTAAGAGTTTGCATTAAAGGGTGCTAAGGGCGTATAGGGCGGCGGCGGCGAGGGCGGCCAGTAAAAACAAAATCAGAACAAAATTACGGAAAGTGTGTTTTTTGGATAGGGGTTTCTCGCGCGCGCTCGAAACGACGCTGGAAGGAGCGATTCCGGACGTGGCGATTTCGCCTTCCAAGGCGCGCATGTCGGCGGCTTCCTGTTTTTCGTCGAACGACTCAAATTCCTTGCGGGCGTAGGCGGATTCCTCGCGCACCATGTCGTTCATCTTGTGCGTGTGATCTTTGTTGGGGGCGCCGAGTTTTTCGTTGTAGTCGGCGTCCGCCTTCGCCACTTCGGCGTTACTGGCCTCGATAACGGAAAGCAGTTCCGCGCGCTCGTCCTGCGTCATGGCGGTAATAAGGCCAAGGAGCTGGGTCTTTTGGCCCGCGTCCAGGTGGCTGGCCTTGATCTTATCCGTCAGCTCCGCATCGGTGATGAGGGAAGGGGTTGGCATTTAGGTTTAGGCGATGGACACCTTTTCGATATCTTCCGCTTTTTTAACGGCGGCCAGGTAAGTACGGAAATTGGCGTCGGTTTTTGTGTTGGCCCTATTGATTTTTGCAATCATCGCGTTAATCTCTTTATCTTCATAAGCTTGGAAGCGCAAATCGAGGATACTTTTGGCAAAAGGCGTATCTCCCATTTTCGCCTTTATCGCGCCGTACAATTTATTCAAACGGCTGTCTGTTTTTACCGCCTCGACAGCCAGGGTCTTGGCTTTGGCGTCATCAATGCTGTATTCGCTTTGCAGTTTCGGGTAATCGGCCTTGGCCGCGATTTCGTTGAGTTTAAAGAAACCGACAAAGGTTTTGACTTCCTCGATAAGCTCAACTGCTTTCGGCGCTTTTTCGGGCGTGGGAGCCTGCGCCGTTGCGGCCGCTTCCGGTGTTTTTTTCAGCGAGGGATCCCATTTTTCCGCCAGTTCGCGGAATGTTTTGGCCAAAAAGCCCTCTTCCTTATTCGGATCTTTATCTTTCAGTATCGCGGCCACCGCGGCAAACGCCCAAGCCAGGCTTTTGTCATCCACCTTTAAAGCTTTCTTCACTTTATCCCACACCTTATCCAAAGGCCCTGTTTCGCCTTCTTTTCCTTTTGCGGCGGCAGGGGTTAGGCGCGTGAAAACGCCGTTTGCCATGGCGTCTATTTCCGCAGGCTGGAATATTTCATCCGCGAAGGCTTCTTCCGCCTTTCGCTCAAATTCCTTGCCCGCGGCCTCACACGTGGCATCGTCAAAACCTTTGGTTTTAAGCCAATCCTGGAATTCCACTTTCATGGCCAATAATTTTTGCTTATCGATTTTGATTTCCTGTTCTTTCAGCTTTTCAAGATATTCCCCGGTAAGCCTTTCAATCTCGCCGCGCACTTCGGGCTGTCCTATTTTTGGAGTTTGTTCTTTAGACATGGTTCTTGGTATTAAAAAATCGGTTGTTAAATTATTTTTCGGATTGGATTTTCCCCAAAATATCCTGCTTCACGTCTTCCAGCGTTTTCATCACCTTTTGGGCCTCGTCGGCGCGCAAAACATAAATGCCCCGCTCGGCGGAATTGCACCTATAAGTGAAGGCCTGGATGAGGCGCAGGTATTCCTCCTGCTCCTTGGTAGTCATCAGAAAGAGGGCAAGGATGTACTTGCTTTTAAGCTCCTCCGAAAGGTGGGGGTTTTCCTTGATAAGATCGAGGATGCGCTGTTCGATATCGGTCATGGTTTTGGGGTTTATTTTTGTTTGTTATTGTTGTTTTCCATCGCCTCCAGCGCTTTTTGCAATTCCTCTTCCGCGGCGGGCACCTCGTGTTCCTGGTGCTGTTTAACGGAAAGCTGGCGGATGGCATCGGCCTTTTTGCCGCCCTCACGGATTCGCTTGGCCGCTTTGGGGTCGTACCTTCTGCGGTGATGGCCGGTGGGCATGTAATCGCCTGCTCCCATAAAAATCAGATAATATAGACGTCGCCGTGGAGTTCCTCGAACCCGGATTTCATCCGGAAAACGGTTTCCACCAGGTTCATGACCTCGAACGAAGCTTTATGCTCCAGCCTCCACAGCATTTCAATCTGGCGGATGACGCTCATTAGGTTGATGGCGGTCATGTCCGCTTTTTCCCGGTCGTTTTCACTTAGTTTTTCGTAAACCGCGCGGTTATAAAGCGAAGAGGCAAGATGCGGGTTGATTTCGCCGCTTTCAAACTTTTTAAGAAGCATGTCGAGAAATTCGGCGTATTTGGGGTCCACTTCGCCCGCCGGCAGGGGCTTATTCAGCATTTCCTGCGTCTTGGGATCAATGACGGTGTCCCGGTATTTCGCGTAATCCTGGGGCATATCTAAAAAATTATCTAATTATTATATCAAATAATGAGCGAAAAATCAATGATTTAGTGTGCCGTGTGTAGTATGCGGAATTTACGTCACGCGTCACACGTTATTTTAACGTGTTGTTGATAATCTCGCCCATTCCCCCAAGGCCGGGATAAATAAAATCATCTTTCGTCAGTCCTTTATCTTGCCGCGCGGCGTAAACGGCTACCTTGGCCTTGATCGTCCCGACGCGCTTAAGGTATTGCGGCGTAACGATGAGGTGGACCGCAACGTATTTTTTGGCGGGGCCGTATTTTTTTTCGTAAAAACCGATGATTTCCTCCATGCTGTGGCCGGTGGCGCCCATGGGATCGGGAAGGAAGACGATGGCGTTTTTGACGGAACCGCCGATTTTGGAGCCCATGAGCGTTGTACCGGTAACGCCATTCGACGTTTCAACGCGCTGGCTCATGATGTGGTCCTGGCGGATGTTTTTGGGGTCGAGAATTTCCGTGAGGCGGATATAAAACAGGTGGCTCGGCTGTATCCCCGCGCGGATGATATCGGCCACCACGGCTTTCTGATTCCTCTTAAAAATCTTCCCTTTAAAAACGCCGCGCCTGTCTTTGGCGTAAACGCGGGTTTTGACCTTCGCCGCCGCCTGCTCCAATTCCTTATCCACCACGGTTTCAAAAAGGCTCGCGTAAAGTTCCTCCACCAGTTTTTCCACGCGCGGCTGGGACGTTTCCGGCTTCCCCAGTTCGGCCAAAAGGGAAAGGTGATAAGGCGTGTCGAGGATGACGGTCTTCATGGGAATAAATTTTAAACAGACACGTTTTCATAATCCGGGATAACCAGCACAGTGATGCCGCCCATGCCAAAGGCTTCACCCACCGCTTTTTCAAGGCCGGGCAGGTCGATATCGAACGCGTTGTATTTGCCATAAGTCTGGCTTTCGCCGAAAAGGCGGCACTCCATGTAATCGCCGATGAGCTCAATTTCGATCTTCCCGCCGCCGGCAATCTCTTTTTTCACCGCGGGGCTTTCGGGCTTTTCCACGCCGAGCTCCGCGAGCATGTGGTTGTGGTACAGGTTGGCGGCCGCGTATTTTTCCCGCGGGAACAGTTTGGCGATGAACTTGCCGGCATCGGTGAGGACGAACTTCCCCTTGTAAAAGCGCGCGTTTTTCACGTCTTTCAAATGTTCGCCCCAGATTTTGAAGTCGGGGAGATTATTGAGCGCGGCGGCGGATGGTTTTTTGGGCATAGTTGTTTTTGTTAATGGTGGGCGCTAAAGGATTCGAACCTTTGACCCTCTGCGTGTAAAGCAGATGCTCTAACCAACTGAGCTAAGCGCCCAAGACGGTGCGAGCATAACAAAAAATAGGACGCGGGGCAATTCACCTTAATTGGGCAGGGCAATCCGATTCCACTCATTTTCAAATCGTTTCGCTTTATTTCCTATTTTTGTACAAAAAGCGAAACGATTTGAAAATGACCCAAAACACGATAGACAGAGGGCGGCATTGGTAATAGCTCTTGATTGACTAAAAAACCCCGCCGAAGCGGGGTTTTTTATAAGTGATAATCAAGCGATTACCAGCGGCCACCACCGCCGCCGCCGCCAAAATCGCGGCGAGGGGGGCGTTCGCCCAAGGGGCGGGCCTCATTGACGACGAGCTTGCGGCCGCCGAATTCCTTGCCGTTCCACATCTCGATCGCTTTCTGGGCTTCTTCATCCGTGGACATTTCCACGAAACCGAAACCCTTGGAGCGGCCGGACATGCGGTCAACAATGACCTGGGCGGAAACGACAGTGCCGGCAGGGGCGAAAGCCTCCTGCAGCTCGTTATCCTTGGTGGAGTAGGGAAGACCACCAACATACAGCTTTGTAGCCATAAGGTTAAAAAAGTTAAAAAGAAATAAAACGTGCTCTCTTACTAAGACTTTTTAACCTGTGGCTTTAGGCCCGTGGTGTAGAAGCTTACTTAAAAGAAACAACATGGAGAGTATAAAGAGATAACAGGAAAAAGTCAAGCAGATATGTCAAATCACCGCCAATTGTTGCGCCAAATCGCAAGCTCCAGTAAAATTTCCTTCGAGGCCTCATCGTCTAGCGGTTAGGACGTCGGATTCTCATTCCGATAACCGGGGTTCGATTCCCCGTGAGGCTGCCACCTAATAACCCCATTACTATGGAACATCAAATCAAAGCCCTAGCGGAACTCATCACGCACGCGCATACCAAGCATCTTGTGCAAACGCATGTGAAAGAACTGCATTTTGAAAATAAGCATCTGGTCATTTACGTGGACAACGCGGCACCCCTGCATGAATTCACGGAAAATGAAAATGACAAGCACCTGAAAAAAGCGCTGGAAGAACGCTACGGGGAAGACATCACCTATGAAGTGAAACTGCACAAGGGGCATATCCCCCATGAGCGGGAAAAAGAAATCCCCCATAACATCCGCCAATAAACCGCTATTCCGCCTTTCGCCTTAAAAGCGCCCACATTTCCGGTGTGATGGCTTTTGTCGCAAGCATCATAATGCCGTAAGTCGCGCCGCCCAGGGGCACCAGGATAGCAAGCTGAAAAACATAACGGACATCCTGCATCCAATAAAAACCCGCCCAAACCGCCGCGCCCATCACAAGGGCCGAAAAGGTGATTTTGGAAGTGGAACGCACGGAAAGGTGGAAGCCTAAGGCTTTGCGAGCCACATGGTATGTCATCACGAGGATAAAAAACTCGGAAAGCACCGAGGTGATAGCGGAACCCCTGAACCCCCACAGGGGGATGGTGAGGACATTGCCGATGAGGTTAAAAATCACACAGGCGGCGTTGATGTACATCAGTTTCACCTGCTTGTTCAGCACGACTAACGTGAACCCGAAAAGCGCGTTGATAAAAGAAAAAAGCATGGCGAACATCAGGATACGGACGGCGAGATCCGAACCGAAAATGTATCTGTGCCCGCTCACAAACTGCGGGTCGGAAATGAAGTAAATGATGGGCACGGAAAGCACGAAGCCTCCCACCAAAAGCGGCATGGCCGTGGCCGCCAGAAAATCGAAGGAATACTGCATGAGCTTACGGATCTTTTCGCTCTGCTCTTCAATAAAACGTGTCATCACGGGGAGCACCGAATTCATAAAATAAACGGGGATGATGATCAGCACCTCGAGCATGCGCATGGCCACGCCCAAAAGGCCGACTTCCGTATCGCCGCACATGGATTGGGCACAAGTGACGGACCCGTCTTCCGCAACGGCGGTATGGGGCAGCATGAGGGTGAGCAGGATCACGTCGAGCCTGAAATAGATGGTGGAAAGCACCAGTGCCACGCCATACGGCAGGGAGGTAAAAAAGATGTGCTTCCAAAAAGCCCAGTCAAACCGATAAGCGATTGTGGTGTACCTGCGGACGTAATACGTCGTGATGGCGAATTGGATAAAATTTCCCAAAACCCCCGCCCACAGCAAGTGGTAAAAACCGGTCACCGTGTTGTTGATGAAAAGCACATAAGCCACAGCCGCGATATAAACGACACTCAGGATTTTGCCGACCACCTGGCCGATGGTGGCGTATTGCATCTTAAGGTGCACCTGAAGGACGCTCGAAACAGTGCCGTTAAGCAATGTAAAAAAGGTGGCCATCGTGGAAATGAGGACTCCCAGAAAAATAGCCGTGGTATGGTATTGCGGCACTAAAAAAGCCACGCCGACAGCGGCACCCATGGCAAGCACAATCAGAGCGGTGCGCAGGCCCAACACGTTGCCCAGGATCATGGGGATCCGGGTCTCATCTTTCGACATTTCCTTTACCGTAATCGTGTAAATGCCAAAATCCGCCGCGATGCCGAAAAAGGCCAAAAACTGGTAAACGGTGGTGTAATCGCCATACCCCGCCGCCCCCAAATAACTGGAAATGACCTTAAGGACGACGATAGAAAGCGCTGCCGTTATAAACCGTCCAAGCACTTGGACAAAGGTATTTTCGAGGATTTTACGGGCGATGGACATATTGGGATTATACCTGTTTACGTGGGGTATTTTGCTATTGACATTTTATATAAAATATTATATTATAATACCCTTTTACTGTTATCCCAACCAAAAACCAACACAAAAAGAGTACTTTAACCAGCCTTCCATGCGGCTCAAAGTTTTTACTCTTTTTTTGGCCTTGCAAGCGGTTTCCTTCGGGATCCACTGCACCATGTCCAAAAGCCAAACGGTCGTGGCCGCCCCCGCTCCCACTTCGATTCCCGCCACCCATAACGCCGCCAATTTCACTTCTCAGGCCCTGCCTGATTTTTCCGTAAAAAACCTCTCAAACCTGACGGCAGATTCCGTTAATGGCGCGGAAACCCGCGCGCTTTCCGCCATGGCCAAATTGCCCGTCGGGCATACGGCTTCCGTCAAAAACGTCATT
>JAFGNE010000007.1 GCA_016927155.1 Candidatus Peregrinibacteria bacterium | reverse complement strand
TGCGGCGGGCCATCGCTGGAACGCGGCATTTCCCTCAATTCCGCGCGGTCGGTCTGTGACCATTTACAATCTAAGGAAATCGAAATTCTGCCAATTTATTTTGACCACAAAAAAACCCCTTACCTTATTTCCCGCTCCCAGCTTTATTCCAACACACCCTCGGATTTTGATTTCAAGCTTCGCCGCCACGCCAAACCCCTGACAGGCGCCGCTTTTTCGCATTTCCTGAAAACCGTTGACCTGGCTTTTCCCGCCATGCACGGCCCTTTCGGCGAAGACGGGCAGGTCCAAAAAATCCTGGAAGGGGAAAATTGCCCCTACGCGGGCTCGCCTTCGGGAGCGTGCAAAAAGGCTTTCGACAAATTCGCGGCCAATGAGCTCATCCGGCGCCATGGGTTTTACACGTTCCCTTCCATCCTGCTTTTAAGCCACCGCAAGGACCACAAAAAAAAGGCGGAGGCGTTCTTTAAAGAGCATAAGATCAAACGCGCCATCGTCAAACCCGCCACGGGAGGCTCCAGCATCGCGGTTTATTCGGTTTCCACGGCGGAGGAAGCCCTGGGCCGGGCGAAGGAAATTTTTGGCAAAAGGGTGGACACGCGCGTTGTCATCGAGCCTTTTTGCACGGGAAAGGAGTTTACCGTCATCATCCTCCAGAACCGGTTCGGCCTGCCCGTGGCCATCATGCCGTCGGAAATTGAACTGGATTATAAAGAACACCAAATTTTTGATTACCGCAAAAAATACCTGGCCACAAGACAGGTCACCTATCATTGCCCGCCACGCTTTCCTAACGAGGCGATTGAACGGATTCAAATTCAAGCCGAACAGCTTTTCACCCTTTTGGACATGCGCGATTTCGCGCGGTTTGACGGCTGGCTCATGCCGGACGGCAACATTTGGTTTTCCGACTTCAATCCCGTCAGCGGCATGGAACAGAACAGTTTCCTTTTTATGCAGGCTTCCCGCATCGGAATGAGCCATAGGAACGTGCTTTCCTATATTGTTAAAAACGCGTGCCGCCGCCATAACATCCCGTTACCCGCCAGTGCGGAGTACCGAGTGCGGAGTGCGAAGAAGAGGCGGGTCAACGTTTTGTTTGGCGGCGATACGGCCGAACGGCAGGTTTCGGTGATGAGCGGAACGAACGTGTGGCTCAAACTCAAGCGGTCGGAAAAGTTTGACCCCTATCCCTATCTTCTTGATACGAATCGTGACGTCTGGCGCCTGCCTTACGCGCTTTGCCTTAACCACACGGTGGAAGAAATCATGGAAACGTGCAAAACAGCCCGGCAGGACGAGCACCGCCTGCATGAACTTATCAACCGTGTGGTACAGAAACTTAACGCAATACCTGATGAACTTTCCGAACCGTGGTTCTTTCCCGAGAAAATGACGCTTTCGGAGTTCATCAAAAGGTCGCCTTACGTTTTTATCGGCCTGCACGGAGGTATCGGCGAAAACGGCACGCTCCAAAAAATACTGGAAAAGGCCAGAGTGCCTTTCAACGGCTCCGGTTCAAAGGCGTCTGCGCTGTGCATGGACAAGTACAAGACGGGCGAGGCGATCGCACCCCTTGAAAAAGAGGGGATTTATACGGCCAACAAAAAAGTAACGCTGCTTGTTGACTTCAAATCATTCAAAGAACCCGATTATCGGCGTTGCTTCAAAGAACTGACGCGTGAGCTGGGGAGCCAGACCGTCATCGTGAAACCCGTTGACGACGGCTGCAGCGCCGGCATCGCGCGGCTGTACGGGCCGAAAGACCTGGAAATGTACGTCCGTTACGCCTGTTCCACCAAAACGCAGATTCCGCCGGGAAGCCTGAAAGAACAGCACGGGATTGTGGAAATGCCCGCCCTGCCCATGAAGCGCGTAATGTTCGAACAGTTCATTATAACCGACCGGGTGCGGGTCATCGGAAACGAACTCAAATGGAAAAACCGCACCGGATGGATTGAAATCACGATGGGGTTACTGGAGAAAAAAGGGATAATGAAGGCCCTTTCACCCAGCATCACCGTAGCCATCGGCAATGTGCTCTCGCTCGAGGAAAAATTCCAGGGCGGCACCGGAGTGAACATCACGCCGCCTCCGGCGCCTTATGTCCGACCGTCGGCCATTAAAAAAGCAAAGGTACGGATAGAAAAAGCGGCCAAGGTGCTGGGGCTTAAGGGCTACGCGCGCATTGACGCCTTCATGCACGTGAAAACCGGGGAACTGATCATCATTGAGGCCAATACCACCCCGGGTCTGACGCCTTCCACCGTCATCTACCACCAGGCGCTTGAGGAAAAACCGCCGATTTATCCGGTTGCGTTTTTGGAGAAAATCATCGAAAATTCTATCGGTTAACCCTTTGTTTTATGGAAATCCATGGAAACCAAAGCCCCCTCATCCGCCTTTTTACAAAAACGATTGAATTCGGCAACCGGTGGCTTACCGTCACTTCCTGGATGTTCCGGGGACATGAGAATGTTTTCCGGAAAATCGAAGGGATGATGGCCGTCATCACGCTCCTCATGGTCGCCGCGCTCATCGCCCTGCCCTACCTGCCCGGATGGGCCCGGTGGGTCGTCCTCATCTTCGCCGCCCAGAGGGTGCTGGAATTCCTGATCGTCTATTCCCGTAATTTCATCCTGGGCCATGGCCGGATTTTCACGCATTTCCAGCCGGAAAACGAACGGGGCGTATGGCTTATCCTGATGTTCTCGCTGAACGTCCTCCAAGTGGTTTTCGCGTTCGCCATTGGGTATTTCTTCACTTCCCTGCAGGACCCCAACGCTTTCACGGAAACCCTGACGGCGCTGGACAGCTTTTACCTGAGCGTCATCACGTTCATCACGGTGGGATACAGCGATTTCCATCCGATAACCGCCTTGCCCAAAATCCTCCTGCTCCTGGAATCGGGCATCTTTTTCTATGTCCTCGTCATCGTCATCAACGGGCTGATCTCGATCCATTTCCGGAGCAACCGATAAGGCATTAAAAAAAGATGA
>JAFGNE010000068.1 GCA_016927155.1 Candidatus Peregrinibacteria bacterium | reverse complement strand
GCGGGGCGTTTGATTTTGCCGCAGGCGTTGTAAAGCGCGCTCCTTACGCCATGCAGCAGCTAGGCTTGGAATGGCTTTACCGGCTTTATAAAGAGCCCAGCCGGATCCGACGGATTTTCAACGCCACTTTTGTTTTTATCCATTTCATCTACAAGGCAAAAACAAATTTGCTAAAATAAAATTTTGTGTTATTCTTTAATCCCATGATTGGAGAAGACACTGACTTCAAAGGGCAGCTCAAATATGAACATTTCCAGTTTTTTTTCAGGAGGCACTGGGTACGTTTCATGTACCCCCTGTTTTTCACGCTGCCCCTCAGCCTTTTTGTTTTTTTCCTTTTGTACGCTATCGGCAGGTTCGCCTTGATG
This sequence comes from Candidatus Peregrinibacteria bacterium, assembly GCA_016927155.1. Lineage (GTDB taxonomy): Bacteria > Patescibacteriota > Gracilibacteria > UM-FILTER-43-11 > UM-FILTER-43-11 > JAFGNE01. Next base: position 8,804 of record JAFGNE010000068.1, on the reverse strand, counting down.
GTAGACGTGCTTTTCGTCCGCGCCTTTTTCGCTTTCACAGCCATGGTCACCGTCATTGTCTTTTTGGTCATCCTTTTCCTGCAGGTCATCAATTATTATTTTAGCTTGGTGATCGTCACGGACGCCCGCATCCTCGTGGTGAGGAAAACGGTATTTTTAAGAAATGATTCGGACGCCATTGACCTTACTAAAATCCAGGATTTTGCCGTAGAAATCAGCGGGCTTATCCGCAATTATATCGGGTACGGCGACCTTGTCATCACCCTTTCGGCTTCAGGGCCGCCCATTGTGCTTGGTTATGTGCCCGACCCCCATTATTACCTGGAGCGCTGCAACCGCGTTAAGCGGCAGCACATTGTGCACCGCCAGGAAAGGAAATTGGGCGCACCGTCCCATCCGGCAAAACCGGTCGACTACCTTCAGGATGTTCATCATCTTCCGATTTAAAGTTCATTTATGTATATCGATTTTCCCGATAAAAGGCCTGATGAGGAAATCCTCATGGTCATTACCAAACATCCGGTTGTTTATTTTAAGATCATCCTGGCCTTTGCGCTTACTGTTATTTTGCCGTTGGCCCTTTTTTGGCTGTTCTGGCTTTATTCCCATGCCGCTGATGGGTTTTATAAGACCAACTTGGTTTTAGGGATTTTTTCCTGCATTTACGTCCTTTACGGGTTCATTTATGTCGCGATCCGGTGGTTGGATGAGCAATTTGATATTTTTATTATTACCAGTGAACGGCTTATTGATATCACCCAAGTCAGCCTTTTTCGGCGTACGGTGGCCGCCACCCCACTGGAACAGATCCAGGACACGACGGTTGATATTCACGGGGTCATTCCCACCTTGTTCAATTACGGCGACATCAAAGTAAAAACCGCGGCGGGCACCGCTTCCGATTTTTTTATCGATAGGGTTTCCGATCCGAATATCGCCGCTAAAAATATCCTGGCATGGGCCAGGGAAAGGGAAAACAAAATCCGCGGCAATCCCTCTGAACCATCATGATGCAGGAAAACCAAACCGAAGGCCAGGAGGCGCCCGATAAGCCTAAAGGCGTTTTCGAATCATCTGAAAAGTCCGACTTAAAAAGCCGGGTTTCCGCCATTGCCGAAGATTCCTATCAGCACGGTTTCCTTTCCCGGGAATCGTACGATTTTTACCGGCAGGCCACGGTTAAGGAATACAAAGACCCGCAAGGAGACCCGGATTTTTTCGTTAAAATGGAAGATTTCGCTTCCAAGCTCAATACGAAGGCAAAAGAACTTATCGCCCACATTGAAAAGGCCAAACGGGACAAAATCGCTTCCGAAACGGACGAGAAATTTTTGATGGGACACCTCCTTCCTCTTATCCGGCATCCTGATTTTGTCCAGGATTTTCCAAGGACTGAAAAGGCTTTGACGGAAAAGATCGGACATATGAAAAAAGACAGGGAAGCTTATGACAAGATCGCCCAACACCCCCTTGCCCGTAATACCGGTTTCCTGAAAACGGACGAAAAAACCAAGCTCGCCGTTCCTCCTGAAAAGGATTTTCTGAAGATGACGGTTTCCGAGCGTCGGGCCTGGCTTAAAAAAGCGCGGGAAGCTTTGCCCAAGGCTATCCAATATGCTGAAAAAACAGGTGAAGGGGAATCAAAAGAGCTTGTCGGAAAATACGAAAAATCACTCAGAGGCGCTCTCGATAAAAAAATTATCGGTAGGACGACATATAATAAGTTTTTGGACGGCTTCAAAAAAATAGACCGTGCCGAAAAACAAAGCTGGCTGGGCGAATTCGGCAATCAGATGAAACGGTATGAGAAACTGTGGGGGGATATCCGCGGAACCCTGAAAGGCGAACCGCTGGCGCACATGGAATCATTGCGCGATGCCAAAGGTTACACCGAACTTTTCACCGAATTCGGCCGCGTTTGCGAAGCGGAAAGCAAAAAAATCGAAGACCAGTACGAAAACAGGCTCAACAAGTATGCCCAGGAGGAAAAAATCATCGGAAAACACACCATCAGGGAGTTCATGGACGGCGAAGGTGGCATAAGGAAGCAGGATTTGAAGGGAAAAGGCAAATATCTTGATCAATTGGACGGGCAAATGGTCCGCTACCGCCAGCTTTGGAAAGAAATCGGCACATTGCCCAAAAAAGCGCAGCATTACCTGGAATCCAAGCGCGAAGAGTGGGGTTACACGGAGCTCTCTAGCCGGTTCCGACGGTTTAAGTCGGGCGAAAAAGTGCCTGAAGCCGTCCGCGACGACCCTTTGGGTATTGTGCAAAACACCACTGTGCGCCGCGCCATCCAGGAAACCGATGAAAAACTGAAAGCCAAAGGGCCGGAAAAGCGCAGGTCTTTCCTTGAAAAGCTTAGGGTCATGTTTACCGGTGAGCAGAAAGACAGTTTCGACGCCAAATCTTTTCAGGCGCGCCTTAAAAAAAACCGTAAGGAAACCGCGGAAAAAGAAACTGAGGAAAAGGGCGGCGGAAATTCCGGAATGTTTGAACTGCAGGCCGGCCTTAGGCAAAAACGCGAAAAGGAAACCCGCCACACGGAAGCCGTGGACCAGTCGGTTGTGAATGAGGAAATGAAGGCGATGGATAAAAATGAAAAAACCCACGCCATCAAACTAGAGGGCTTTAAGCAGGTGGAGCGTGCCGAGGGCGACCATACCAAGCGCATTACTCAAGTTGAGATCAACCGCGAAAAGGGGATGGACCGCTTCTTCTTTGAGGATCAAAGGAAGAACTTTAAGGGCAAGCCCCAGGGCGGCCACGACGACCTTTCCATGGCCGTGAAGGCGGAAGACGGGCGCGCCGTGGAACTCAACCTCACCGAAATCCGCGCCATGGAAAGATTCCTGAAACAGCAGGAAGAGCGGGAAACGGAGGAAAAACGGCTGGATAAGGCGGCCTGATTTTTTAGGATTATTGGGATGATTGAGATGATTGGGATTATTGGGAGGGGAATGGGTTCGCAATCATCGCAATAATCTTAAGAAATGAATTCCTTCAGCTTGTCGTTATATTTCAGTACCGTGTCCACAAACACCGCGTGGCTCCAGGTGAGAGGGGCGACGCTTAAATGTTCGCCGGTAAAGGGGTCCAGTTGTTCAGGTAATATCCCTGCCTTGTTCATATGGCCGATGGCCCACATCAGGTAATCTTCCACTTCTTTCAGGTCGTCTTTCGTCTTGGTCAGGGCCAGTTTCCACTGGGCATGCCACAAGGTGGTGATGATCCAGGGGTTGCCGGGGATGCCGTCGTAAAATCCGGGAACGCGCATGTAATCATCGTTTTCCGAGCGGGCGAGCCCGCCAACGGGTGTCCGCACGAGCAGCGTGTTATAAATTGCTTCATTCGTTTTTACGATCATCGGATCGTCCGGCGGGAGCACGCCCATCATCCATAGGCCGTGCATGCTGGCGTCGAGGCCATAGTCTTTTTTGATTTCACCGGTTCTTAGGTTCACTTCAACGCGTTTTAAGAATCGGCCTTTTTCTTCATCATACAGGTGCTTCAGAATACCCCGCTTCACCTGTTCGGCGGCTTTTTGGTATCGCCGGCGGTGGTTAAAATGGCCGAGCACCCCCGAAAGATTTGAAGCGGCGACCAGCCCCGCGTACACACAGGCACAGGTGTAGGAAAAAACACCGCGTTCGCGTTCCCACAAATCGTACGTGGGCAGGGGCAATTCCAGCTTATGATTGATGAAGCCCATCATGAAATTGCCGGCGCGCCTGATTAACGGGTTGTACATTTCCTGCAGGAATTCGATATCCCTGAATAGCTGGAAATGCCGCCAGAGCGCGTGGAGCACCAGGGCCGTCTCGTCCTCCTGGATGGGGATCTGGATTTCGCCGTCCTTGTACCACGGGTGCCATGAGGATCCCACTGACTTATCGGGGTTGTATTTGTGAAGCAGGTACCCTTCTTTCATGATCGCGTCCGCGCAGAAGCGGAAAAACCGTTCGGTAATTTCGCCGTAACCCGCTTCATTCATGGCAATGGAAACCCACGCGCCGTCCCTGGGCCACATGTAGCAGTAAGTGTCCTTGTTGAATTTCATGATGTCGCTGTCATTTGCCGCAATTACCGCGCCGCGGTTGTCGATTTGTGTGCGCATGATGAGCAGGCTCTGCTTGTATTGCTTATGGATGTCCGGGCCGATGCTCTGCGTTTTCGCGAATTCTTTGTTGACCCAGCTGAGCCAGTAATTCACCGTGTTTTTCATCAGTTTTTCCGGCGATTCGTCCAGGATGAATTTGTGCATCACGGTCACGTCCTGGATGTTCCTGCCCGCACAGATCCAGAAATACATCACCGTTTCCGCGTTTTTTTTGAGTTTAACGTCAAATTCCACTGTGGAATCCACGGAACCTTGCTCAATGGGGTTTTCCTGCAAGTGGCCGTCTTCCGCGTCGCGCCAAGTACCTTCCATGCCGCGGTATTCGCTTTTGCCCGTGGTGAAAGAATGGATACCTTTTTCCTGCATGGTCGCGCCGCTGATCCAGAAGTACCGGCGTTTTCGGTAGTGCACCATGGCCTTATGCTCAGGTTCGTAAAAGGCCGTGTCCTGCTGCTTGTCGCCGTACAGGTGGAAATCCTGCGAAAAGAACATTTGCAGGTTCCTGTCGTGGTTTGCCTCGTTCATGAAGGTGATTTTGCGCACAAACACGTCTTCCGAGGGGTATACAAAATCATTAAAGCGTATTCGAAGCTGCAGGTTAGGGTTATAGGCTTCGGTATCCGTCACCAGTGTTTCAGGGATGTATTTGATATCGAATTGCCACGCGGGTTCATACAGCCATGAAAATTTGTCATCCGTCCGCACGCCAATGCGGTGGAAATGCTGGTAGGCGATTTGCGCTTCCATGCCCACGTACGGGTAATAAAGGTCCGCCAGCAAGTTATGCCGGTCCATCGCCACAAGCAGGTTGCCGTTGCCGGAAACGATTGATTTAGGCATGGACGGGGGTTAAAGAGAGCTTGTGTTCGAAATCGGAAAGCGTGTTCATGTACGTGATGAACGCGTCATATGGCGATTCGTAAGGTGAAAAATAGGCGTGCACGTCGCCATCGTTCCAGTACTTGGTGCACATGTAGTAGAAATGGTCGGAAGTCTGCATTTTGCGCCACACGGAAAGCAGTTCCTCTTGTTTTGTTTTCGGCAAATAAGGAAGAAGATCCTTTACGCGGCGCTCCAGGTCAAAAATCCGTTTGAGCGCCGCCTCCTGCATCTCGTTGCTGCACCAGGCGGAAAGGTCGCGTTCCATGTCGGCCCAGCTCATCAGGTAAGGCACGTCGAGCACTCCCACCGGTTTGAGGGCCTTCACCGTTTCCGAGGGCGTCCTGAAAACAATATTCCGTTTGAGCAACTCATTGGGCAAATGGCGCATGAATTCAAAAATACCCGTGTCTTCCCACTGGTGTTCGCCAAAGGTCTCGTAATCCATGAACAGGTTTACCGTGTTCCCGTCGGCCGCGTCCGTCCATGAGGCGAATTTGTCCGCCGTCATTGGCCATTGATTCCATCCGCGGTTGCTGAAACGGAAGGCGATGTCGTCGGAAAGTTTGTAGTTTTTAAGCAGGAGCGGCAAAGCGGAAGAAACGGTTTTACGGATGGCGTTTGTTTTGGCAATCCTCCGGTCTTCCGGGTGGAGGTCTGTTTTTTGCGGAGTGTACAGGTAATTCGGGCTCCTCCAGTCGAGGTAATGGTCCCAGCCTTCGGCCAAAATCCCCTTAAAGCCCATTTCACGGATAAATTCCGCGATTTCATTGTTGTATATCAGTTCCGTATTCCTGAAAATGGACGGTTTTTTGCGAAAATGCCTATAAACCATTTTTAAGTGCTTCTTGATTTGGAGGGCGAATTCTTCTTTGGAAAAAAGCCAGGCCAGCGAGTGGTAATAGGTTTCGCACAGCACTTCGGCGCGGCCGGTGGCCACAATTTTTTTGAAGGAATCGAGCACTTGTTTTCCCACTTCCCCGAACTTTTCGCATTGTTCCAAAAACACGCCCGAAAACGAATAGCTCACTTTGAATTCGGGGTACCGGTTGAGCAGTTCAAGGATGAGGGCGTTCGTGGGCAGGTAGCATTTATGCGCCACTTTTTCAAAAACTTTTTGATTCTCATGGTTCCACGGCCCCTTGAAGTAATCGCTTTTCGCGCCGATTTCGAACACATTGCATTTGCTCAGGCGGTAGGGCTGGTGCACCTGGAAGTAGAAACATACCGATTTTTTGTTTTGCCTGGGTTTCATTATTTTTTTCCGCGGGTTTTGAGGTACGTTTTTTCGATTTCTTTCGCCTGCTTATGCCAGGTCATCCGTTCCACTTCGTGTTTGCCGTGGGTTTTCAGGGTGTTTGAAAGGGCGGGATGCTGTAAAACGGCAATGGCCTTATTGGCCATCTCATCAATATCCCAAAAGTCCACTTTGAGGGCGTTTTTGATGACTTCGCTCACGCCGGATTGTTTGGAAATGAGGACGGGGGCGCCGTTCTGGATAGCTTCCAGCGGCGTGATGCCGAACGGTTCCGAAACCGAGGGCATCACATACAGGTCGGCGGCACCGTAGGCGCGGGCGATCTCATCGCCTTTCAGGAAACCGGCAAAAAGCACGTTCCGCTCAATTCCCAGTTCCGCGGCCATGCGCACCGTCTGATGCATCATGTCGCCGTCACCTGCCATGATGAATTTCACGCGCTGGATTACTTCCAGTATCCGTTTGGCCATTTTCAGGAAATAATCGGGCCCTTTCTGCATGGTCATGCGGCCGAGAAAAAGCACGATCTTGTCGGTTTTGTTCAGGTGGTGTGTTTTGTGGTAAGCGCTGAAATTCGGTTTTACGGCGTTATGCACCACATCAATCTTCCATTCCGGCACGCCGTAATGTTTTGTGATTATTTTTTTGGTGTATTCGCTTACCGCGATCACGCGGTCGGCGTGTTCCATGCCGCGGCGTTCCATGTCGTAAACCGTCTGGTTCGGGTTATCGCCGCTCCTGTCAAATTCTGTGGCGTGCACGTGCATCACATGGGGTTGGTCGGAGATTTTTTTTGCCTGGATCCCCGCTTCCGCCGTCAGCCAGTCATGGGTATGAATCACTTCGTGCGGCACATGTTTGGCGTGTACGGAGGCTTGGGCGGCATAGCGGTGCACTTCCTCAAAAAGATTGTCGCTGTAAATCATTCCCGGTTCTTTTTTCTTTACTTCCTTGATCCAATTTTCATAATTTTGTGCGGTCGCGTAAGGCGAATAAAGCCCTCCCGGCACTCCCGCGACCTTTACAAAACCGCCTGATTCGCTTGCGGTGAGCAACTTAAGAACCTCGGGGCTGAACATTTGCATTTCCGGCGCCACCTTCGGCAAAACCAGGTAAACGGCATGCCCATTGCCGATCAGCCCTTCCACGATCCCGTGGCAGGCGACTCCCAGCCCTCCGTTTTGGATCGGGGGGAATTCCCACCCGAACATCAGGATGTTCATTCTGCGGCTTTTTCATTAATGAAATCTTTTTTCAGAAGGGAAATGCTCTCTTCGATTGAAAATTTTCTTTGCAAATTTTCATCTCAGAGCCCTTCGCTTTTCCGCCTTCGGCGGAACCGCTTTGGATCGCATTTCTCGCATCCAATTATTATAGCAAAAATAAGCCAAAAAATCAATGCTAACAGAGCGACTGATTTAATAACTTTTTAAGTTTTTTGTTTTTTTAGGGAAGGAGGCCCATAACCACTCCCTTTGCCACGCTGGGTTCCGGGCCGGCTTGGATGAGCGGGGGGCAGGTGCCGTCAAGTGAATGTTTTTTGATGATTTCCGTGATTTTTTTCTTTTCGCGCGCGAAAAAAATATGATAAACGGAACCGCCCAAAACGAAGGCGTCAGGGTTGAGGATGAGGTTCAGGTTGGAAAGGCCGGTGCCGAACGATTCCGCCATGGAACGGATGATGTTCCGCGCCGCAGGCATGCCTTCATCCCTCATTTTTTCGAGCGTTTCGGAGTTCACGTTGGGGTAGCCCAGGCTTTTGGCCACTTCACGTATGAAATGCCCGCTGGTGTTTTGTTCGAACGATTTAAGCCGTGCGCCTTTGTTGATGACCATATGCCCCACTTCGCCCGCGTAGCCGTTTTTGCCATAAACCAGTTCGCCGTTTATCGTGATGGCGCCGCCCACGCCCGTGCCTACCATGACGGCAACCAGGTTTTTGTATTTTTTGAGTTCCGGACGTTCTTTTTCCGCTAACAGGAAGGCGTTTACATCGTTGTCCACGCGGATAGGGGTTTTGTAATGTTTTTTAAGGAGCTCGCGCAAAGGAAAATTCCGGCCGACGGGCAAATGGGGCGCTTTTACCAGAACGCCTTTGCGGATATCCACGATGCCCGGCATACCGATGCCGATGCCTTTCACGCCCTTATGAAAAAACAAGTCAATGACGGCGAACAATTCTTCCAAAAATCCTTTTTTGCCCTGGCGCACGTTGGTGGCGCGTTTTTCTTCGCCTATCATTTTCAGGTTTTCATCAAAAGCCTGCGCCAGGATCTTATTTCCGCCCACATCCACGCCGATGAATTTCACTTTTTTACCCACGGCTTCATCTTAACCTCAACTGTGTTAAAATGCAAAAGGCAAACTAATAAGACTTATTATGAAAAAATGGCTTATTACCCTCTTATTTTTACTTTCCACCCTGCCCGCTCTGGCGGACAGTACCGAGAAAGTCCGCGTGATCAAATTTAACCTTAATACCCACGACCTTATCATTGAGCGCGATAACGGCGAGCGGTGGCTACTCCAGCATAACCGCCTTTG
>JAFGNE010000006.1 GCA_016927155.1 Candidatus Peregrinibacteria bacterium | reverse complement strand
TTGACAGTATCGCCGGGGCCGAATTTTCCGGTAAGGTTACCGGCGGCATCGGTGTAGCCGTTAACAATGCCGAGCTGGACGGCGGCTTCTACATAATCGTAGTACCACGCGTTAGCGGCAACGTCATCGAAGGTGGGGGTGGCCGGGGCTTCATAGCCGGAAAGGCCATCGATCGCCGTGACGACGATTTTAACGAGCTCAGCGCGGTTCAGGTTGTCGTTGGGGCGGAAGTTGGTTCCGGCATCAAAGACACCATCATCGACGAGCTGTTGCACGTAACCGGCGTACCACGCATCGGTGGGAACGTCGGTAAACGCGCGGGCAATAGCCACGGAAGCGTTGGTGGCCAGCAAAGTGGCGACAACGGCGATGGCAAATGCTTTCTTGAATTTAAGAGCAATATCCATGTTTTTTATATGGATTAAATAAATAAGTGTCGCGAAGAGAATGATTTATACGGCCCTCCCTAAAAGGGAACGGGGCCAAGTTTCTTCGCATAAAAGATTGGTGAGAGCCTCCCCGCAAAGGCGGGGGACCTCAGAAAATCAATATATCTATTGATTTAATTGCGTCTTGCCCAGGCAAGCTGCAGGCAAGCCCGGAACAGACTTAAACAATTAACAATTGTGGACAATGTGACGTTGTCCACGACGTATTTGGTGGTGTTAAAGACCAAGCGCAGAGTGATATTGAGTATGTTCACCGATGCGCGGACAGAGAAGCCGGAATATTTTTCTGGCGCCTTTGTCCACCATCGACAATTCCCTCCCATTGGGGGAATTTTGCATTCATTTTAAGGATAGCGGGTTTTTGTGTCAAACAAGAGGAAAAACCGATGATTTTAGACGTGCTTTCAGGAAATGGCTTCACTATGCGGAATTTCCATCGCTTATAACTAATTTATGGACAATTTGTTACAAAATTTCTGTTGCGACGGGTTGTCTAATGTTTCTTTATAATATTCCTTTATATAAAGAGGTAAATTTGGACAGGCTAAAAAGTGTCCACAATGTGCGGATTCTGGACAAAAAAAGGCGACCGAGTTTTACGAGGGAGCCTTTTGTGGGCAAAAGCGCGCTTTTGGGTGGTTGCGGGGATTGGATTCGAACCAATGACCTCCGGGTTATGAGCCCGACGAGCTACCAGCTGCTCTACCCCGCAGGGGCATTATACGCACGCGCGGGGCAAATGCCAAGGGTAAAGTCCTATCCTTCTTGCCGGAGATTTTCATTAGGCGCCTCTTCTTCCGCCGGGCCAAAAAACTCATCTTCACTATTTTCATCGCCAATGGGTTTTGGCATCAGGCTTTCCATTTTTTCCTGGGGGGCTTTTACCGAAAGCGTCTGGCCAAAAAAATACGCCCACCATTGCCGTGGGTTCCCTGTCGCGAGAATGTCGGAAGGGATAGCAGACATGATGAAAGGCTCGGCTTTTTTTATGACCAATTCTTCCTGGGGGATAATGATAAGGCGTTCACCGGAGTTAAGGAGGTTCAGGTTTTCTTTGGCATATCTATCTTTATATTCTTCCGAATTAAAATATTTCACGTCTTCCGGTTTTTGCCGGGCCAAATGGGCCAGTTCGTCGATCTGGCCTTCGAACCGTTCGATCTGGGATTCTAGTTTCCAGTCGCGGTAAATGGACATGGCCAGCGCGAAAAACATATAAAAAAAGACAATGAACATGCCAAGAATGGCGAGCTGGAATGAAAAGGATTTTGTCTTTAACATTAGCGATTACTTATTCCCCATTACCCATTATAATGGGATAGGCTCTTTATATGAATAGGTAATAAAAAGTAATGTTAAACAGTTTACATCACATCCATTTCATCGGCATCGGGGGCAGCGGGATAAGCGCCATCGCTTACCTGGCCCTGGAAAAGGGCATAAAAGTGACGGGGTCAGATATCGCGGGATCGCCGATAACCGAGGACCTTGCCGAACACGGCGCGCGTTTTTATGTTGGACACGCTGGCGAACATGTCCCTGATACCGCGGAGCTCGTGGTTTACAGCGAGGCCATTGACCAAAAAACAAATCCTGAATTTTTGGCCGCCAAAAAAAAGGGCATTCCGGTAATGAGTTATTTTGAATCCATCAGCGAAATTTCAAAACATAAAAAAACGATCGCGGTGGCCGGCACCCATGGCAAAACAACGACAACAGCCATGTTGGGCGAAGCGCTCGTCGCGGCCGGGCTGGACCCAACGGTTATTGTAGGCAGCCGCGTGCCGGAATTCGGAGGAAAAAATATCCGGGTGGGGCATGGGGAACTGTTTGTGGTTGAGTCGTGCGAATACAGGCGTTCCTTCTTAAACCTTAACCCCTTCGGAGCCGTGCTTTTGAATTGCGAACCGGACCATTTGGATTATTACAAAGATGAAAAAGACTATGTGAGCGCCTTTATCGAATTCATCAAAAAAGTGCCGAAAGACGGATTTATAATAGCCAACATGTTGGACAAAAATGTGCAAAAAGTGTGTGGCTATTGTGTGGGAAATGTGGTGGGGTTGGATTCCAAAAAAATGGCTGAAATAAGCCTAAATATGTCTGTCCCCGGCGATTTTAATAAATCCAACGCCACGCACGCCTATTTGGCCGCCCTGCAGGTTGGCGCGGCTGAAAAGCCGGCACGCAAAGGATTGGAAAATTTTAAAGGCACGGCGCGAAGGATGGAAGTGATCGGCGAAAAGGACGGGGTAACGGTAATTGACGACTATGGCCACCATCCCACCGAGATCAAGGCGACGCTTTTGGCGCTCCGCGACAAGTATAAAGGCCGGCGGATCATCTGTGTGTTCCAACCGCACCAGTACAGCCGGACGTACCGATTGCTGGGGGATTTCAAGACGGCTTTCGGCGACGCGGATAAGGTGCTTATACCTAATATATATGAGGCCAGGGACACGGCGGAGGACAAAAAGCGGATCAGCGCGGTAAGCTTTGTGGCGGCCCTGCGGGAACATCATCCGGACGTGACGTGGACAAAGGATTTTAAGACAACGGTTGGCTTATTGTATAAGGAAAACAAACCGGGCGACGTTATTGTGACCATGGGCGCGGGAGACGGATATAAGGTTGGCGAGATGTTCTTAGGGCATCAAGCGAGCCTGGATTCGTGATTTGCGCCTGCCCATACTGGTACAGGCGGGCGAGTTCCGACGCAAGCGGATCATGAACTTGGCGAGCTTCCTGATTCAAATACTTGACATTATTTTTTGGATGTTATATAATAAGCTATTAACAAAGATTAATTTTACAAAAAGTTAATACATTATATAATATACAAATATGGAGCCGAACACAATCGACCAAATCCTGAACCTTGTCGACAAAAGCCAAAATATCCTCCTTATAACTCACGCGAAAGCGGATTGCGATGGGTTGGGAGCGATGCTGGCGGCTTCCACTGTTTTCAAAGAACTTGGTAAGCGGGTGACGGCGGTTAGCAATGATCCGGCGCCGGAAAATTTAAGTTTTTTGCCCGCCATCAATATTGTGCAGGGCTCTTTGGGCTCGAATGATTTCATCATCACGCTTGACCTGAGCAAAACTCCCCTTTCGAAACTCAAATACAATTTGGAGGACAAGCGCGTGAATATCATCATCACGCCCAAATACGGCTCTTTTTCGCCGCAGGACGTGAGTTTCGGCAAAGGCGACAGGAAATTCGACCTGATCATCGTGTTTGACGCCGGCAATTTGGAACACTTGGGGCCCATTTACGATAAAAACGCGGAACTTTTCTTTGAAATCCCTGTCATCAACATTGACCATCACGCTTCCAACACGGATTTCGGCCGGGTGAACCTGGTGGATGTGGTGGCCGCTTCCACGACGGAAATACTGTTCGGGGTTTTGCAGACGATGGAAAAAAAATACAACAAGAAATTGATAACGGAAGATGTGGCTACCCTGCTTTTGGCCGGCATCATCACGGATACAGGCAGTTTCCAGCATGCCAACACCTCGCCCCGCAGCATGGAGGCGGCCGCCAGGCTTTTGAACCTGGGCGCGCGCCAGCAGGAGATCATCAAGAATATTTACAAGACGAAAAAACTGAGCACGCTGAAACTGTGGGGTTTGGTGCTTTCCAAGGTGCAGGTGGACCCGCTTTACCGCATGGTGTGGTCTACGATTTCCCAGGAAGACCTGAAAGAAGCAGGCGCCACCGCGGATGAAAGTGAAGGGGTGATAGACGGTTTATTGAGCAATGCTCCCGGCGCGGAAGTATTCGCGCTCATGAAGCAAAACCCCGACTATATTTCGGTAAGCCTGCGCAGCAATACCAATGCCGTGGACGTGAATAAGATCGCCACGGAAATGGGAGGGGGGGGCCATGTGCGCGCCGCCGGATATAAGGTGCGCGGCCAGCCATTTGATGAAGTGGTGGGCGCCGCGCTCGCCAAAATAAGGCAGTACCAAAAAGAACGGCTGAATATCCATGAGGAAAATCTGCCGAAAGAGCCGCCCGCGCTGAAACCGCAGCCAAAACCGGCAGAACCAGCTAAGGCGGAGACGGGCCCGTCCGAACCGGCACGGGCGGGCAAAACGACTTATCTGGAATTTAAGGCACCTCCACCCCAACCCAAAAAACAAGAACAGCCCAAGCCAACGCAGACCCAACAGAAATCCCAGCAAAAACAAACTCAAAGACCCCAGCCTAAACCGGAGAAACCTTCCCCAAACAAAGCCGAAGGGAAAGAACGGGGAAAACAACCTCCGGCGCCCTCTTCCCATACCCGCCAGTACCACGTCGGGCCGGCCGGACAGGGCGGAGAATCCAAGCGGTCAGAAGCTGTGCCGGATAGGGGGAAGCGTGATGTCCTTCCCCCTGCCGGCGCGGATACAAAACAAAAACAGACTGAAGCGCTTCCGCCCGCGCCACCCGCGCCCACAAAAACCGAACCTAAAAACGAACCGCCCGCGCCGGACGTGCCGGATTGGCTGAAAACCTAAAATCTTCTACGAATAATGGTCCAACTGTTCAGCGAGCGTTATTCCGGATGGCCGCGGCGTATGTAAATCGGCTTCGAGAGCCGTGGAAATATAAAGTTTTATCAGCGCGGAAAGGGTGATTCCCTTATGGCGGGCCACGGCACCCAGGTCCGCCTTCATTTCAAAAGGCATGCGCAGGGTAATGACAACGTGTTTGTAATTAAGCAATTCAGGTAGCTTTGGAGTCATGTAATATAAATGCTATATAAATATTATATAAACGATATAAAAATACTATCAAAAGTATAACATGACTCAGGAGGTGATAGGCAAGCCCCTCAAAGATAAGTAACATAAGGTAGAAAAAACTCCAAAAATAAGCCGAACTGAAAAACGGTGGCTCCAGGAAATGGGCGCTGAAACTTTCGAGAAGGCCATGCAGGATGAAATCAATTTCATGACCTTTTTCACCGATTTTGAGGGAATGCAGGAATCCTTTGAGCCAAACCGATTCACGGAAATGCTCATGATCGCGGCGACTTCAACTCCCGAAAATGCCAAAACATTCCTTCAAATCGCGCGGCAGATGAAAAAAGACGGAATAACAGCCAAAGACCCGGAAGCGTTGAAAGCAGCCGTGAAAGCGGCCAAACAGATGTTGAAAATCTAAGGCAAATCAATCCCCCCATCGTTCCACGGGTTGCACCGCAAAACGCGCCATAGACCTTTGATTGTGCCACGGACAAACCCGTATTTTTTCAGGGCAAGACGGGTATATTCGGAGCAAGTGGGATGGAATTTGCAGTGGCCGATAGGTGAAACCCACTTGGCCCAAAAGGAGTGATCGGGCGATAAGATTTTTTGGTATATGCCAATAAAACCGATGGCGATATTACGCGGTAAGTGCCAAAGCCATTTGAGCATTTTAAAAGAAGTTCAGCGGATTGTATTTGACGCCATTGATGCGCACTTCAAAATGCAGATGGATGCCGGTGGCGCCGTACACGCGGCCGGAGTTGCCCATCCAGGAAATCGTTTGCCCCTGTTCCACATACTGGCCTTCGGTAACGTAAAGTTTTTCGTTATGCGCGTACAGGGTTTGCATACCGCTGCCGTGGTCGATAATGATGTAATTGCCATATCCTCCGTTCCAACCGTAATCGGCTTTGATGACCTTACCCGAAGCGGCGGCAAAAATGGGGCCTTTTGCGCGGTTGCCGATATCAATGGCGTAATGGCCGCGGTGGAACCCTTGGGTGAGCTTGGACTCTTTTAACGTCGGCCAAATCAATTTGCCGGCGGCAATGGGACCCGCATAACCCGCCACACTGCCGGGCGCGGAAACAGCATAACTGGGTACCGCTTTGGTCGCGCCGGGAATAATAAGAGCGGTGCCGGCCAAAAGTTCCTGGCCGTCTTCCAATTGGTTCTGGCGTATGACCACTTCATTTTCCACTTTGTATTTTTTAGCCACGCTGGCCACCGTATCGCCTTTTTTGACAAGATGGGAAATGCCATCTACCGGCAGTATCTTAAGCGTTATGCCCGTTTTAAGGCTATTAACATTCCAAAGGTCATTTTCCATGACGAGCGTTTCTTTTTTGATGCCGAAACGCTGGGCCACAGAGGAAAGCGTGTCTCCAGGTTCAACCGTGTAGGCAAAAATCTCGTTAGCAGTAGACCGGTCTCCTTCCGTGGAATTGAGGGCGGGCTTTAACAAAAACCCGTCTTCCGTCATGATGGTGCGTAATGCCGATTCCGTTTCCTGTTCCGTAAAATCCATAACGCCCGGTTCATCCAGCTGATAGCCCTCTGTGAATTGGTAAAGGGGGATAAAAGGGCTGAGCAGCAAAAAAGCGGCGCTGATGATTATAATCTTGCGCGCAAGCCGGGAAACAATAGGATTGCCGTTTGGTATCCGCAACAAATTCCCCATAAAATGACCTGGCAAACCGAACACCCGTTTTCCTTTGACGGAAGGGGTATAAGAAAAGTTTGAGAAGGTTTGGGTTTTCAGTTTTTCGTGACGGGCAAGTTTAGCCTCTGTGTTGATCGTGGAGTTGCTAATGGAAAAAAGGATAGGAAATAAATCCTGTGTCACTGGGCTGTTCACCGATCATGGTGATTTTACCGCTTTTTGGGTATTCTGCCAACCTCTTTTACTTGACATTTACCAAAAATAATTGCGAAATACCCAATCAATAATTCCCTTATTTTCCTGGAAACGGCTGGGGCTATTCAAGAGGACAGCGAGAACTTCATGACCATCGGGGCTTACCGCCAGGCTGATCAGGCTCGCGCCTGCCTCATCGGTCGTTCCTGTTTTCACGCCGCGGATATCCAGATAACCGCCCAACAGCTTATTAGTATTTTTAAGGTAATAAGAAAAACCGCTTTGCGATGTTATCCCGGTTTCAGCAATCTGCACGATGCGCCGGAAAGAAGGGTCCCTTAAGGCGCGTTTGGTAAGAATGGCCAAATCATAGGCGGTTGAAAAATGCCCTTCTTCATCCAAGCCAACGGGGTTGGTAAAATGCGTGTTTTTAAGGCCCAGTTCAATCGCTTTCCGGTTCATTTCCTGTACAAACGCCGGCACCGAACCGCTGTGATGGGTGGCCAGCGCTATGGCGGCATCGCCAGCCGAAGGGATAAGCAGGCCCATGAGCAAATTTTCAACGGTCATGCGCTCGTATTTGCGGAGCCACATGCGCACCCCTTCCAAGCCCTTAAAATCATCAACGACTTTTACGGTCTCGTCTAATGTATGCGACTCCAAAATAAGGACAGCCGTCATGATTTTGGTCAGGCTGGCCATGGGCAGCGGCTGACGGGCGTTTTTTCCATAAAGGACAAGACCCGTGGCAAGATCCATCACAAGGGCGGCTTTTGCCTCCACCGCAGGAGCCACGGAATCCGCCGCCTGGACGGGTATGGGGGCAACGCCGACCAGCTCAATGGGATTAAAAACAGGCATGGAAAGCCCTGGCGGCGTGGAACCGACACTTAAATTAGCAAAGATAAGTAGGGTGATAAGGGAGCGTAACATGGCTATTTTTTATCGCAAGCGGCCAGGCTTGGGCAGTATATCACTTTTTCTTTCACGCGCAGATCGATGTAACTCAGGTTTTCTTTGTCCAGTTCGGCAGGCTCATAAATGGTTTTAAGCTTATCCAGCTGTTCTTTGTAATCTTTTTCAAGGGTAATCCATATCACGGGGCCGGTATCGGTTTTCAGCCGGAGCTCACGGCCCGCCAAGCGGTATTCGACGGACCTGATTTTCATCTGGCTGAAGAGGTTATTAAAATACGCGATGGAGTCCAGCAGGTATCCCATGGATTCCACGGGGATCACTTGTTGCCTGTCACTGATCGGCTGCGTGAGGCCTGTGAGCGTGATGGTGATGAGTTCCAAGTTTTCTTCCTTGTCGAAAATAGCCTGGCCCACGCGGTTGATGAGGCATTTTTGTTCCACGGGCGCGATTTCATCCGTTTTTTCGGTAGCCGGCTTATTTTTTCCGCCGGAAATGTCGAAAGCGCGATCCATCACTTCCTTATTTTCCGTAATAAGCGACAACGCGGTTCCGGTTTCCGCCGGCGCGGGTTTCGGCAGCACGTAATACGCTTTCAGGTTGGCGACAATAGGATGGCTCTCCAAGGTGATTTTTAGGGTATGCGGCAATTCTTTATTGACCGTGACAGCGGCGAATTCGGGGAATTGTTCCAAAATGGCCCTAACCGCCAGCCCCTGGGGAAAAAATAAAATATTTTTACCGATAAAAGAGTTCAGGTGGTTTTCGATGGCAGCGCTTTGCACGCTAAAATCCTGCCGCACCACTTCGATGCCCGTAATGGTGAAATAAGAAGAAAGGAACAGGAAGCCGGTTAAAACGGCCAAGGCGATCCCCGCGATGGCGAACGAGGCAAAATTCCGTACAAGTTTTGATACCCGTCCCCCCAGATTCCCCAAAAGCGGCCGGCGGGAAGGGCGGACTTTTAAACGGGGCCGGGTAAACCAGTTGGATTTGACAGGGTAATAAAGCCGTTTGGGGGATTTTTTCTTGAAAAACACGATGACATCATAAATGACCGACGACTAAAGGCGCAATGACCCCTTTATCCCAGCCCCTTGCCCTTACCTCTATTTTTTGGTATAATAATTAGATTAAAAATCAAAACAAATGGCCGCATTCCTCCGGCATATCACAGAAAATAAAAAATATGTTTTGTTGGGTTTTTTAGGCGGATTTTTAGTGGCCGCGCTTTTAAATTATTCAGGAAACATCCAAGGCTATCTTGCCGGAGATATCTTAAAAACGAATAGAACCGTAACGGAGCGGCCGGTAGTGGCGCAGACAGAAACAACGGAAAAAACGGAAGCTGTCCCCAAACTCGCGCCACCTTCGATCAGCGTTTTAAGCCCTAACGGCGGGCAAATTTTCCAGGAAGGCTACCTCACGCAAATCAAATGGGAAATGCCGGCCGGCTATAAAGCCAACCTGTACCTGCTGGCCCTGAAAGATGCTGTGATGCAAAAAGAGCTGATCGCGGGCGGCCTGCTCCCTTTCCATTCGCCTTACGACTGGAAAGTGCCTAAAAAAGACGGCCTTTATTGGATCCAGGCGGAACTTGTCGCGATGGATACCGGTGAAACATTAAAAACCGATGAAAGCGACCGGTATTTCACCATAAAACCCAAGGCGACGGGTGCGACGGAAGATTCCCAAAAAGAAGAACCGGAACTTGCTGCCGAAGCGCCACAAGAAACAGTGGCCCTTACAC
>JAFGNE010000067.1 GCA_016927155.1 Candidatus Peregrinibacteria bacterium | reverse complement strand
CGCCTTGATGTCCGCGCGGCGGTATTTGGTTCCGCTTACTTTGTATTTTTTCATCAGGTCGGCGGTTTCGCAGAAAAGTCCGCGGCGGCATTTGGGGCAGAGTTTTTTGTGGTCGGCCAGAAGCAGTTCCAGGTTTTCTTTCCGGAGCTTTTGCACCGCGGGCGAATTCGTGTACACCATCATCCCGGGCTTGGGCTTAAGGTCACAGCTCGTTACCACCCGCCCTTTGGGCTGGATTTCCACCAGGCAGGTGCGGCAATTGGCGTCGATGGGCAGGTCCTCATGGGTGCAGAAATGCGGAATATCTATCCTGTACCGGAGCGCTGCCTGAAGCACGCTTTCACCTTCATTGGCGGTGATTTTACGGTTATCGACGGAAAAAACGATCTTGCTCATCGGAGGTTGAGTTTTAGGATGTTTTGCATATAACTTTTCACGGGCAGGCCGATGGAGCGACCCAGCCCGCAGAACGACGTTTTTTCCATGGTTTCCACTATCTCTAAAATTTGCCCCCACGGCACGCGGTCATGCGCTTTAACAAGTTCATAAAGATGGAAAGTTCCTTCCCGGCAGGGCGTGCATTTGCCGCAGCTTTCGTTGGCGTAGAATTTAAACCATTTCAAAAGCAGGTCGCGCGGTTTTAAAGCGGCCGGATAAATTTCGATGGAGCCCGCCCCGGCCATCTTGTTCGTTTTCAGCTGGTCTTTCCGAAACACAATGCCGCTGGCGCTGCCGCCCGCCTGGACGAAAAAATCAAAATCAGGCAGGTTATCCGTTTGCCGGAGCGCCTCATGCAGGCTGATGCCGATGGGCAGGTGGAAGACCCCCGCATGTTTTATATGGCCGGAAAAAGAATAAAAGCGTTTTTTGGCATAATTTCCCGCCATCACTTCGGCCACGTCGTAAAACGTTTCCACATTATTGATGAGCGTCGGCTGGCCGAAGAGCCCTTTTTCACCCGGATAAGGCGGTTTCAGGCGGGGTTTTACCGCGTGGCCTTCCATGCCTTCCAGCAAAGCGGTTTCCTCGCCCCCGATGTAGCTGGGATGTTCTTTATAAATACGGAAACGGTAACCTTTTTTTCCGTATTTCTTGACCAGCGCGTCGAGTTTCACTTTCAGTTTTTTGTAATAATTGGCGTTCAGGTTGAACCAGGCCTCTTTGGCGCCAAGGTAGTCCATGGCGAGCCGCATCCCTTCAAAAACGTGTCCGGGGAATTGGTCGAGAATAAAAAAATCTTTGAAAATTCCCAGTTCCCCTTCGCTGGCATTGCAGACCACGTATTTAGGTTTCCCTTTCGCTCTTTTCACCGATTCCCATTTAACCGCTGTGGGATATTCCGCGCCGCCGCGACCCACAAGGTTGGCTTTTTTGAGTTCCTCGATGATGTTTTTCATAGCTTTTTGATGGATTTAAGAAAGGTGTAAGCGACAAACCCTCCCGCCAGGGCGGTTATCAATTGGGGCCAGCTGACCATGGTGGCGAGGGCGGAGGTCAGGTTGCCGGCAACGACGGATTTTAAAATAAAATTCACGGCAACCTGCAAAAACAGGAATTTACACACGGCGGCAAGCGCGATGGCCATAAGGGCGTTTTTCCGGTAGGAATATTCAAAAGCGATGACCAGGATGGCGTTGGAAATCATAATAAACGGCACCATGGGCGCCAGCGGCAAGGGGAGCAGGCCTGTGGAAAGCGCGACCGTGCCCGGCATTAATCCGAGCAGCATCGCCTGCGCGGGGCCAAGAATGACGGTGGCGATAAAAAGCATCGCGTTTACCGTCGGCCCCGTAACCCATTGCAGGTGGATGAGGGCGGGAAGCAGGATAGAAAGGGCGAGGAAAAGCGCGAAAATCAGGGCCTTTATTTTAGCCGCGCTCATTCCCTGCGCTATGGATTGCATCGCCATAAGAAATTGATTTTTTTCATTTTACCATTGGCTTCAACCTTCCACAAATTCCGTCTTAAAAGAATGTTAATAAAATAATATTGACAAAAAGTAAAACATAGTTTAACATAGCTAGCCAAAGTTGACCCGAAGTTACCACAAAGCTGCCCGCCCGATTCTTATTTTATTATCCGGTGGGTTTTATGTTGAAAAATAAAACATTCCTGAAGGCCGCCCTGTGGAACCTGGTGCTCATGCATAGGATCATGGGGAGATTATTGAAGCAACTGATGGTTTATTTTGATGAGGAAGGGAATGGCGAAAGCGTTATTGACAAAATTTAAAATATTTTTTAAACTTATAAACCAATTTTTTTTCTAATGCGGTTGAGCTCGCGGATAAAAATACCCGGCCTGTTCCTATTGGCGATTGCCACCCTTTTCTTGTTTGCCGATTTTTTTATCGTCCCTGTTCGCGCGGCAGGCACTTTTGAATCGGATGTGGTTCTTGGCTTGGGTATTGAAATCGGGGATAGCACCGCTGATTTTAATGATGGCGGCAAAACCATAGAAAAAGGACGTTTTGTAAAATACCGCGTGGAAATAGGGAATCCCGGCCTTACGGAATATTCCAACGTGACGGTGCTTATGGAAACGCCCGATTATATGAGTTATGTCGCGGGAAGCGCCAAGGTCCAAGCCAGCACTTCGGCAAATCCGGATTTTATCACCGATCCAGGATTCGGGATGAATCCTCTGGAACTTGGATATATTATTCAAAATCTTGCTCCTGAGACGAAATACACTTTTTGGATTGAATGCCAGGTGGAACATGATATCGGAACTGATCTCGTACAGCCGGTAGCGGCCTGGGTCAGCGCCGTTGAACCTTTTTCTCCCGCGCCGAAGGTGGGCAATCCGGTTGAAAATATCATTTTTGGGAGTATTGATATTCAGGTGGAGGTAGGCTCCTATCCTTCTGAAGAGGCTGGGATGGCTCCGGAAGGTATGATCACTTATTATTTTGGGATCAAAAATATCGGAGACAATGATGTCACGGAGTTGTCCCTTGTCCCGAACCTTCCGGATCATACCGCCTGCGGATCCGGATGCGATTTCACCCTTGCTTCCCTCGCCGCGGGGACAATGGTTAATTATGATTTTCCCGTTTCGCTTGAAAGCGATCTTGAGGGGGTCACGGAGATTGTGATGACGGGATTCACTTTAAGCTATAAACTGGGCGGGGCTCAGAAGACACAAGTTTATCCGCTTCTGATCAGCCATAGGATATGGGAAGGCGTTCACGGCCCCATGGCTACGGGCGATTTTATGTTGGATATCATCCAGGTCCCCAATATCATTTTGAATTCGGCTGATGGACAAACAGCCCGCGCGGATCAAGCCGATCTGACGGAGACCCTGTATAGTCTCACATACAGCGGTACCAAAAAAACAAATACTTATCCCAATCTTTCTTCTTCCGGCAGCAAGGTTCATACCCACCCCTACTGTAGCACTTATATTTATCCGAATGTTTGGGGTGCTACGACTTACGCCTATAACAGCAGTGGCGGGGGATGCGATAATATTTATAATTGTCCGCCCGTCAGTTCTCCTATTGTTTTCGATGTCACAACTACTCTCCCCGACGCGACGCCCAAGTTGGTGTTCACGCGGGATGGAACCAGTTATTCTTATGGGAATTCCTCTCAGGTTAACCAGTATATGAGTGCCGGCGGGACGATTGATATACCGGGTATTTTCACGGAAAGCCGGGCGGTTAAGAACGGTTCCCAGGGCTATGTTGAAAGCGAGGTTAAAACGACGGTTTCAGAGCAAATGTATACCTATTCCAACGTTGGAAGTGAATATTGGTGTACTCATTGTTATAGCTGCGGAGAGGATGATACATGTTGCGATGATTACACCCGGCCGATATACCGTTGGGTGGGTCACACTCAGGGTGATGGTATTGATTTAATTGATACGGATGAGACCGACATCACCGTTTATACCGCGACCGCCTGGCTGAAAACGCAGGGCGGGCATATGGGCACGAACGGCGCGTTTACCAATAATATGGTCGAGGCGAACCGGTTGGATTTGGGCGATCCGGTTGTCAAGGCGAATGTGTATACCGATTCCCAAAATTACACGCCCCCCGGCGAAACGAACGCCACTTACATGATTTTCGGAAAAAGCGGAACAGGCGAAATGAAGTCCGAACAAGGCGATGCGTGGAAGACAACAGGCGTGGACTTTCCCTTCAGGGAGAAAGGTGAAGCGTATGACCGCGCAAACGTCCCGAGGGATTTTGACGAGGACATGTTCACGCGCGAGAAATTCGGGAAGGTCGTTGAGATGCCGAGCAGCCTGAGCGGCACGGTGGAGCTCGCGGACGACACCGTTTATAAAGTAGATGGAAATTTGTCTATCGGCACCAAGGGTGGAGCGCCGGTCTATTTTTCCGGAGGGCAGGCGCGCATTTATGTGACCGGCACTGTTCAGATCAATACGAACATTTTTTACACCAACACCTCTTTCGCCCATTACAACGAAGTCACACTGCTTCGCCTTGACGCGCAGGACATTGTTGTGGACGGGAATGTGACGGATATTGAAGCTATGCTTTTGGCCCGTGGTACGTTTAGCAGTGGGCAAAGCAAAAAACAACTCCGAATTCTGGGTGACGTGATCGCGGGGAATACGGAATGGGAACGCCAGCCCCTGGAAGAGAGCAAGGAAAGCCAGGAGTGGAGCGATAACGACTTTGAGATCAACCGGCCTTCCGAGTACATCATTGAGGATTTCCGCAAATATGTGATGCCTGTCCCGGGCGATACGGAAGTTCCCGATGACCATACCACTTGGCGCCAGGTTAACCCCGCCACCGGCGAAACGCTGGACGGGTGGTGATCCGATTGAATACAATGATAGCGATCAAAGGCCTTCCCCCTTAATGCCTTAATTTCCCTTCAATGAATTCTTCCTCTCCATATACGAAAGCGACCAGCCAGCAGGTGCTGGGATACCTCTCCCAGAAAGGTTTTTTGCAGAAAGGGGACATTGAGCAATTGGAGAATATGGCGCGCGAACACGGTGTTTTGCCTTTGACTATTTTTCTGAAAGAAAATCCTTCTTTATCGGAAAAAGTGTCCCAGTTGGCGGTCCATCTTGGTCAGAACGGGCACAAGGCGGAAGAAAAAAAGAGCCAGGTGCACATCCTCGATTCCGATGACGCGGAAGCCGCCGACGCGAATTCGTTTGTTTACAATATGCTGAAGGGTTGTATCGAAAGCGGCGCTTCCGATATCCATATTGACCTTGACCTGGATCCTCAGGGGCAAGTGGGTTTTAAAATGCGCTACCGGATAGACGGCCAGTGCCGTGATTTACAGTTTTCAAACGATGTTATGCTATATCGCGGCATCGTCAACAAGCTGAAACTGGATGCCGGGCTTAAAATCGATGAACGCCGTCTTCCTCAGGATGGCCGCATCTCCTTCGAACTGGACGGTAAAATCCATAATTTCCGTCTGTCCTTCATGCCCAATACCATCCGCAACGGCCAGGAGGAGAAGATCGTGCTCCGGCAGATGGCGGATGTAAAGAAATGCGACCTTTATAAGCTCGACATCCTTCCTTACGCGCTTAAATCCCTGGAGGACAGCCTGAAATACCCGCATGGGTTTGTGTGTGTTACGGGGCCCACCGGTTCCGGAAAAACCACCCTGCTTTACGCCATGCTCCAGCAGATTGACCGTACCGGAAAGAACCTTATCACGCTGGAAGACCCCATCGAAGCGGAAATTCCGCTGGTGAACCAGTCCCAGATGTTCCATCGCATCGGTTACGATTTCGCCGCGGGACTCCGCGTGATCCTGCGCCAGGACCCCGACATCATCATGGTGGGGGAGATGCGTGACGAGGAAACCGCAGAAAAGGCGTTTGAGGCGGCCAACACGGGGCATCTGGTTTTTTCCACGCTCCATACCAATACCGCGGCTTCTTCCATTACCCGCCTGCTCCAGATGCACGTGCCTTATTATTTTATCAGTTCCGCCCTTAAATACGTGGTGGCCCAAAGGCTGGTCCGGCGCGTGTGCCAAAAATGCCGCCGTGAACATCCCGACGCAAAGCAGGTGATGGCGACTATCGCCGCCGCCTTCAAGGGAGCTGAAGATCCGGTGAAGGAGCTTTTTGAAGAAGCAAAAAAAGACGCGGTTCTTTTCGCTCCTTATGTGAATGGCGGGGCTTGCGAGGCGTGCAACGGAGTTGGCTATAAAGGCCGTATCGCGATTATGGAAGTGATGAAAATCAACGATGAAATCCGCTGCGTCGTCAATTTTGAGCAGGGGAATGAGGAAAAGATCCAGAAAGCGGCTGAAAAAAACGCCATGATGACCATCCAGCAATACGGTTATCTGCTCGCCTTAAAAGGGCTTACCACGTTTGAGGAAGTGAACACGGCGGTGAAATCCGTTTAATTAATCCTATTTTATGCACCAACAGCCATTCCGTTGCCTCTCCCGCTCCGGTCTGGCCGTCCTTGTCCTCTGTTTTTGTTTTCTTTTCGGTACCCCTTCCGTTCTCGCCTCTTTTTCCGACGTTACGGACAGTGACATTCTTTACACCCCCTGCATCAGCCGTCTTCATGAGAACGGTTACATTTCCGGT
>JAFGNE010000066.1 GCA_016927155.1 Candidatus Peregrinibacteria bacterium | reverse complement strand
CGCTCGCGAACTTGGGGCAGCTTACGGAACTCGACCTTCCGGATAACCGGATTGAAGATGCGGCGGCGCTCAAAAACCTGACCATGCTGCAGAATCTGAATTTGGCAGGAAACCAAATTTCAAATCTCGCGCCCCTGGCGGGGCTTGCCCATTTACAGGCGCTGGACCTTTCGGAAAACCGGGTAACGGATGTTTCCGCTTTGCGCAACATAAGTTCGCTCGTTTCGCTCAACCTGGACCAAAACCAAGTGGTGAGTTTGGAGCCTTTGGCCGGGCTTTCCGCGCTACAAACGGTTTCGCTTTACGGCAACGGGGTAAAAGACATTACGCCCCTGGCGGGGTTAAACAACCTGGTCCAGGTAACGCTTTACCAAAACGCCTCTTTATACAATGGCCCGCGCAATTGCGACACGTTAAAAACCCTGCTCAACCGCCAAGTGAAAGTGGAACATTCGTTAGCCTGCAATTAGGGCATTTGCCCGTGTGGTAAAATAAGGCAGTAGATTTCTTAAGTTAAAATTTTATGCCTAATTTTTTGGATCATATTAAAACCCACAAATGGGGTTATTTGCTTGGAGCGCTTGTTGTTGCCGTGATTGCCATCCAGGTTGTTTATAAACCGATTGATTTCAATATGCTCCGCGGTGACCTGACGGGTTCAGTTGCCGGCGCCACGACACCAACCTTTAAAATCCAGCTGCCCACCCTGAAAGCGGGCGAGTATTTTGAAAAAGATTTTATGCCCTTATGTGAAGGTTGCCTGCGCGGCAGTGACATCAAGCTGCAAAACGGCGCCCTGCCGGAAGGCCTGCAAATGGAAAACGGGTATCTGAAAGGCAAGCCGGCCCAAACCGGTTTTTATGAATTCGGGCTGATGCTTATGGACGAGAAAAAAACATTCTTAATGACCGTCGAATAAGCCTTATGAAAAAAATCCTTGTTACCGGCGGCGCCGGATTCATCGGCTCTAACTTCTGCAATATCAATAAAACAGGATACGAGGTGACCGCCTTGGATAACTTGTTTTTGGGCGATGAGCGGAATCTGGATTCGGATGTGAAGTTCATTAAAGGCGACGCGTGCAAAACAGAGGATTTGGATAAGGCGGGTCTTGTGGATTTTGTGGTGCATTTGGCGGGAACCAGCAGCGCGCCCATGTTTATGGGTGACCAGTTCACATGGGGCTATGTGAACGCGATCCAGTCGTTCTGTACCGTTTTGGAGTGGGCGCGGAAGAACGGGACGAAAAAGGTTTTGTACGCGTCCACTTCTTCTCTCTACGGCAACAACCCCTTGCCGTTAGTGGAAACACAAGAGGTAACGCCCATCAACCACTACGCGGTGAGCAAAAGGGTGTATGAGTACATTTCCAGGTGCTACAACAAGGTGTACCCGCAAATGGAGATCATCGGTTTCCGGTTCATGAGCGTGTACGGCCCGAATGAGGAGGCCAAGGGCAAATACGCGAACTTGATCAGCCAATTCTGCTGGGACATCGCGCGTGATTTAAGCCCCATCATTTACGGCGATGGCACGCAAACACGCGATTTCACGAACGTGAAGGACGTGGTTGCGGGCCTGACGCTGGCCATTGAAAAGGAGAAGAAATTGGGGGCTGACGTATTTAATATTGGCACCGGCCGCGCGACAACAGTGAATGAGATCGTGGACGCGCTCAACAAGGCTTTCGGCAAAACGGTAAAACCGACACATATTGTTAACCCCGTGAAAGAGGATTACGTACTAGGGCAGTACGCGGACATCGGCAAAATTACCGAAGTGCTGGGATATAAGCCGACGGTTAAACTGGAGGACGGCATCGCCGAACAAGTAAAAAACCTGAGGATGGAAAGAATAAGGGAAACGAGTTCAGACAGTTTTAGATAAAAAAATAAACAATAAAAAAGCCCTACAAAAAGTAGAGCCTTTTAGTGATGCGCAAATTAAGCGGTATACGCCCTGTATAACCTATCAAAGGTGGCGTTATCCAAATTGGGTGCGAGCTTATTGACGCACGCATAAGCATAATTCCGTTCCACTGACACTCCTCCAATCCCAGCAAGAGGCAAATCCACACCATATTTTTTACCAAAAACGCTAAGGCCAACCATTTTGGGATCAGGTGTCATACCTATTTTCTTTTCATAAGAAGTCTGTTCACGAACCATGGGTTTCGCCTTGGAAATGTCATCCATGACCTTGCCCACGTACAAATAGGTGAGCATTTCTTTTTGTTTAGGAGTGGCCTTGGCATACTGGTCACTCAACCATTCCACGTCATCTACGCTGCCTATTTTAAGCGCGTCATAAGACGCTAATTTTATACCCAAAATTTCGGAACCGGCTTTAAGAGCCAAATTGAATTTTTCTTTTTCGTTCGCTTGGGCAAATTGGGTATCCAGCTGTTCTCTGGATTCTTTTGAAGCGACTAATTCCTGAGACCCTTTCTTTACAACAGCATTGAACATGCCATTAAAATCGCTATTGGGAAAATCTTTTATCATCCGGCTCAAAGCCAGCCAGGAAATGGCTTTCATTTTGCCTTCATAACTAGGAGCACTCTTATCCGCCGCCCAAATGTCTGTGCCGGATAAAGCGTAATCTTTCGCAAATTGCGCGTAATTGTCGTTGGAACTTAACGCGTCTTTGATCACTTGTTTAGCGGCAAACAAACGCAAAGCTTCTTTATCTGCGGGAGAAGCTTTCTCGTAAATCGCTACAAGATTTTGACGTTTTTCGGAACCGCTGGTCCACATCCTTTCCCAAAAATTGGCTTTCTTTCGGATAGCATCTTTACCCTTTTGTTCCGCTTCGGCAAAGAGCCGTTCTGTTTTTTCTTCAGGTGTTTCCACTTTGGCGGGGATTTCAGTACCTTCCACCTTATTGCCCTGTAAATCGACCAACGGAGGAAGCATATCGCCCTGCTCAGGTCCCGCAAAAACAAGGCGGTTTTCCCGAAGGGTACCTAAAGTAACGGATAAAAGATGGAATAAGTTTTTCATAATATTTTAGATTACGATTTTATTTTTTAATTAATTTATTTGGGTGAGTGCCTTTTCAATTTCAGATTCAACGGAAACTTTATTGTTTTCAATTTCTTCCAGTTTAGCCCGCGTTTTTTTGTCACTCTCGTTGATGGTGGCACGGAGCTCGGCTAATGTTTGATCCAGCAAGTTTTTTTCTTCTTCAAGGATCATTTTTCGGGTATCCGTATCGCCTTCAGGGGTGGCGGCCAATTTTTTTTGGCTTTCCGCCTTAATGGTTTCACAGCGTGTTTCAAACGCGTCTTGTAAACGATCGAGATAAGCCTGATGCAGAAAGATAATTTCCGAATAAAGCGTATTGGATGTTGTTGTCGCGGAGTCGGTCATCTTTTTTGGTTTATCAAATTATTATACCACTTTGGCAATAAAAAAACAAGCCCCTTTGCAAAATTAAAGCATGGTGAACCCCCCGATTGGTATCGGGGGGCCTGCTCACCGGTGGCTTATGGGCCATTGCGGATCTCCTCCTTTAGATCCGCCAGTGCCTTGTGGTGATACTTTTCCAACAAGGCGCCGAATTCATGAGTGGCCATAACGGCCGCCATCTCCTTGCGGGATGGGTCTTTACGGACCCTCTCCTGGAAGGCGATGACGATCTCCTTCGTCGCAGAGAACTCCTCATGCGACGCGTCGGTAAGACGCCAGGGGGCCGTGCGGCCTTCGAGGAGGATGGCCTCGAAAGCATTTATGGCCTGTTCTGTGGCCCGACCAATTTTTGCCCGATAAGCATCCGCGGGCTTGCCCACGGCCAGCGTTTCCATGAAGGATTGCTGGACAACGACACAAAATCGGTTGGCGGCCAGGATGGCGGCCTCTTCCTGGGTTCCTGGAGGATCCCAGGTTGCCCAGGTATAGAAGACTCCCATCCCAAACAAAACGCACAGCACGATGGCTGTGCCAATCAGTTTCCTTTTCGACATGGTACACCTCTCTTTCTCATTTTGGAGAGTAGGGGGTTAATATTGAGCGACTTGCCCGTTTCCGGACAAGGTAGCTACAGTTAATGAGCAGGTTGGTTATGTT
>JAFGNE010000065.1 GCA_016927155.1 Candidatus Peregrinibacteria bacterium | reverse complement strand
GGCCGCGCAACTGAAAACGTTCTTTCTTGTGTAACTCATAAGGATATTTTAATGCCTTATGGTTACGAATCACACTAATTACCTAATCTTATTATACCAAAAATTTATTTTTTCACTTCAACCCATCCGCCTTCCGTCTGTCCGAACGTTTCGGGGAAATACATTTCGTAGGCGCGGGCGGGGCGGTAGAGGAAATGGCCGGGAGTGGTGGCGCGCACCAGATATTCGTATTCGTAAACGCCTGTCGGCAAAAAATCGGCGAACAGGAAAACTTCATCGTCGCGGAATTCACGGTGATTGAAGCGCCACAGATTGTTATTCCACCAATCGCCTTCGCCCCGTTTCACTTCATCGGCGAAATCCTGCTGGCTGGTCTGGAAAGTGAAATCAATCGCTTCAAAGCCGGCGGGGAGGGGGGAATTGACCGCCACAAGGTTCCTGTCTTCCGGCACGGTGATGGTCAGTTTTACCTTGTAGGTGCCATTCACTTTCGGGGCTGCGGGGCTTCCTTTCAAGGGTTCCATCTGGCGCTTAATGCTGATGCCCTGGTCCATGGGTTCGATTTTATCCTGCATCAGGAAATAAGCCATGGTGAGGTCGTAATAAAACCGCCCTTTCCCTTTATTATCGCCCTTGTCCATCAGGATTTTGTTCAGGCTGTCCTGTTCAAGGTCTTCGAAAGCGGCGTTCCACTCTTTCAGCGTGAGGATATTCGATTGGTCGAACTTTTGTGCCAATTGGTTTTTTCCGTTTACGCTCATGCTTAAGGTGTAATCGGCATCCAGTTCTTTGGTGATTTTAAGATAATCCGCCAGCGTGAAAATACTGGCGACCGTTGCCTGCGTGGTATCCCAATAGCCGTTTTGCCTCATGGCGAGAAGGCCGCGGATCAGTTTCGGCGACATTTCATTATTCGGGTCGATTTTCAGCAAAGCCTGGAGCGCCAGGGCGGTCGTTTTCGCGTTGGTGTTCATCGCATGGCCCCGCCCGCTTCCATCCATTTCTTCAAAATGGGCGCCGCGGGAATCGATTTTAATGGCCGCCATCATTTCATCCAGTATTTTTTTCGCTTTGACAGGCGCCGAATTTTCATACGCCATGGCCAGGTAGGCTTTGGAAAAAATGGGCAAGGCTCCCCGTTTTTCATACAGGTTATTGAGGAGGTTCAAATCCACGCTCCTGTTTTGAGAGAGCACATAAAGGATGTAAGCGCGGGCGGCCAAGTCAATTTTTTCCCCCATGTCCTGGCCGCGGAGCGCGGACGTGAGGTATTCCGTCGCGCGGCCGATCACGTTATGGTCCACCGCGAAGCCGGCGTTGCGCGTCATTTCCAGGGCGAAAACGATATAGGCGGTCAGGAAAGGATAGCTCCTGTCGCTTTCCTGCCAGTAGCCAAATCCGCCGTCGCCGCGCTGGTACGTGTACAGTTTTTCCAGCCCCGCCGTGATGTTTTTTTCAAGCGTCGCCCTATCCGCCAACCGGAACGCGTCATAACCTTGCAGTGTTGCCAAAGCCACGTTACCGATAAAGCTTGAAACCGTCTGTTCCGCGCAGCCGTAAGGATAATCCATCAGGTATTTGAGGCCCTGCGGCAGGTAGACCGCTAAGGTGGGGGAGAAGGAGGCGGTCACGATTCCGTCTTTGTATTCATCCGGTGCGGGAATGTAGATTTCCTCTAGCGCCGCCTGGTCCGCGACGCCCGAAGTGGCCACCGCCTGCGGGGTTCCGAAATCATAAAGGGGAATGCTTTCCTCGATTTCATCCGTTACGCCGTTTCCTTCGGCCTTAAAGCGGAATACCGCTTTTTCGGCGCGGGTGATTTTAACGGGAAAAACAAGTTTAGCCTGTTCTTCCGGTTCC
Source organism: Candidatus Peregrinibacteria bacterium (assembly GCA_016927155.1). GTDB lineage: Bacteria > Patescibacteriota > Gracilibacteria > UM-FILTER-43-11 > UM-FILTER-43-11 > JAFGNE01. The sequence goes on along the minus strand of JAFGNE010000065.1, from coordinate 7,425 downwards.
ACTTTCACGTTTTGTTCCATACGGGCGAGGCCGTTCCATCCGGAACCGATGAGCGACACTTTAAAGTTCTGTTCTTTGTCGGTGTAGTTGTGCACCGCGGCCGCCATTTCCACTTCATCGCCTACTACCGCGAAACGCGGGCGGATGGGCCGTACGATCACCTGTTTGGTTTCGATGAAACTGAGGTCTTTCGCGCCAAAGAGATGATCTTTTGTTTGCGCGATGGCCAGCAAATGCCAAGTAGTTAAATTATCCGGCAGGGCGAAGCTAATTTCAGCCTTACCATCTTTTCCCGTCAGAATATTCGGGTTCCAGTAGGCGGTATCCTTAAAGTTCTTGCGCTCTTTAGCATCCACGTCGCCCCCGCCCCCGCCCTTGCTGCCTGGCTTGAAGGCCTCGATCAAATACGTCAGCATTTCAGCCGTACGCACGCCAAGACCGCGGTCGGAATAAAAGCGCGCGACAAGGTCGGGCAACTGGAAGCCCAGAAGCGCCTCCACGCTCATGTCCACAGCGCCCAGCGAGATTTCGGCCACAACGGGTTTATTTTCGGAATCGGTGGCGGTGAGGCCGACTTTCACCGTTTCGCCGGGGCCGTATTTGGCCTTATCGGTGGAAACCCGTACGTTCAGTTCTTTTTGCTCCGTTTCCACTTTCAGTTTCACGTAGCCTATTTTAAAGGCGGGCGCACCGGCGTCTTTGCCGTTTTCATCGAATGTTTCACCTTGTCGCGCTTTGATGATGACCGCTGAAACGTAAGCGTTCGGGATAAGGTTTTTAGTAATGGGGATTTCCACCGCTTCCGCATTGCTTTTAACGTCCAGAACCTGTTTGGTTATCACGTTTTCGCGTTCCACCGTTATGAGCGCCTTTACCCCTTCGCCCTGGTAAGGCGATTTAACCAAAAGTTTCGCCGTGTCACCTACTTTGTACATTGGCTTGTCCGCCACCACTTCAATTTTGTCGTTATTGGAACGCGGCCAATTGACGTAAGTATCGGAAAACGCGTAAAGGGAAGCGCCCGCCTTGGCCAAGCGGCCATTGTCATCCTCCGCTTCGGCCACTACACGGTAAGAACCGCCTTTTTCGATGTAAAGTTCGGCTACCGCCTTACCTTTCTCGTCAGTCGTCACTTTCGTATCGGCAATGAACGTGTCTTTCGGTTCATTTTCGTAATAATAACCGCCATCCACGTTTTTCTTTTTAATGGTGTTCCATTCTCGCGAAAAGAGTTTCACGAGCACCTTTTGGCCTTCCGCTGCTTCGCCTTGCGGCGTAAGCGCGATTACGTTCACTTTGGCCTTCTTCCCGGGTGCCACCGCGTAGTCATCGGGCTGTACGCCCACATAAATTTGCGCCTTGTGCACCGGCACCGAATTGCGGGCGCTCACCACTTGGTTGTTCACGTCGGTCACGTCCGCTTCAACATTGATGACCTGGCTTATGGCTTTGTCATCCAGTTTTACGGGGAAGCTGATTTTGAAATGGCCTTTGCCGTCCAGCTTGCCTTCGCCTTCCGTCACATTCACCGTTTTTACGGCGCAATCCCAAAAGCACCAGGCCTCATCAAGGGCGAAGGAATACCAGCCTTCCGTGTAACGGTTGAACCAGTAATCGGTGGAAGTGGCCCGGAAATGAACTTTAGCCCCGTCCATCGGCGCACCGAAGTAATAACTGCCGTCCAAGCCGAATTCAAGCGTATCGCCGTCAAAATAATCCGCGGCCACGGGCTCGATTTCCACTTTGTATTCCGGCTTCCTGTAGGCCAGTACGTAGAACGAATGGTAAGCCCAGTTACTGTCCACGCTCTCTTCAGGAATAAGATGCAGGTTGATGCTGTAAAGCCCAAGCGAAGCCTTTGGGTCGGTGGGGAAATCATCGCTGACGCTTCCGAATTCATTCACTTTCAGTGTTTTGCTGTAAATTTCATTGCCTTCCGCATCCTGCACCATGACCAACGCCTGCTTGCCTTTCGGCACCTGGTAAACGCCATTCCTGTCGCGCAAGCGTAAGATCGCCTTATAGTGAACGGTATCGCCGGCGCGGTAAAGCGAGCGTTCAGTATAAATATACGAATCCAGCCGCATATCGGGCTGTGAAGCTCCGCGGATGTCTTCAGACACCCCGAATTGCCAGGGTTCCATGCCGTTGTTCCATTCGCTGCCCACAAAGGCGAAATCGCCGCCCTTTGATCCGGTTACCCAAAACTCCGGCATCCATTCGTTGTTTTGCGTCTTGAAGTCCCTGATTTCGAACGGGGCCTCAAAAAAGCCGTTTTTATCGGTTTTTCCCGTAAGCTTTATGTCGCCATCGAGCGTATGGAAAGCGATGTCCATGCCCTCCACGGGTGCTCCCGTTTCCATATCCACGGCCCAAACCAACGCTTTTTCCGAAGAATACTTAAGCGTCAGCGCCGTGCCCGTGAGCGTGAAATACCGGTAGTGCACGATAGGGCCAAAATCCCCCCAGGTTTTTTTGTACTCCGGAGCCCGCACGCTTAAGGCGTAAATGCCGGGTACCAGTTTTCCGCCCGTTTCCTTTTCAATTTTGAATTCGACCAATTCAGATTCATCGAGTTCGTTTTTCAGTGGGACGGCAATGGTTTTGTAACTGATAAATTTAGAAAGATCAGGCCGCGACTCATAATTTTTCATCCTGGTCTGCCGGATCTTCAGGAATTCGGTGAAGGGCACGCGGGCGAACTCTACGCCAAGCCGGCTCACGTTGGTGGCGTGCAGACGGTAAATGGGGGAATGGCCCGCCTCGAAGATGCCGAAATCCCCTTTGCTTTCAATGTACACATCAGGATCGAGCGGCGGCATTTTTTTGGTAAACGTGTAAGGTCCCGCCAGCTTTTGGCCGTAATCATCTTCAATGGTCCCGGCGAGCGTTATGGTATATTCCGTGCTCGGCTTCAGGGCCGGATAGATATAAAGGTCGCGGTGGTCGGACCATTCGTACGTCTGGATTTTGGCCTCTTCCCACTTATCCGGTTTCGGGCTGATTTCGATGGCGCCTTTCAGCGTTTCATCATTAACGGGATTCGTGAACTTTAAATGCAGGCCGTAGTTTTCCTGGTCGGCCAGTTCCGCCTTCATGTCGCCTACGGTGGCGAAACGGACGCTGAATTCCGCCTCGCTTCCCAAATCCCCTTCAAGCCCGCGAATGCCGGCCATGGCCTTTAAAAGGAAATAAGAATCGAGAGGTAGCGGACTCTGGGGTTCCACGGCTATGCGGTTTCTGTAAACCGTTGTTTTGCCCTCTATTTTTTCCTCGAAATAGGAAATATTGAATGCAAGCTCCTCAAGCGGCAGCCCGATTTCCCCTTTGGGGTTTTTGACGTTTTTATCCTGGTAGAGCTTGGTTAATTCCCGTGCTGAATTCAAGTCCGTATCCTGGTTGAAGCTGAGTATCAGCTTGGGCGTGGGCCCCACTTTTGGGCCATTCCCGGGGGGGTCACCCGCAATGATTTTTGGCCGCAGCGTGGTGAAGCTCCATGAAAAATCTTCGGTTGTCTTATCGCCCAGAATGTCGGTGATTCCCGGAGGGGCTGTTACCGTATAATTTGTCGCGAGAGTGAGGCCGCCCGCCGGTTCAAACTGGACGGCCGCGGTACTGAGCCACCTCCAGCGGCCCGCCACATAAGGGCTTATGGAGAGGGGCAAGTCATTCGCGTTCACTTTTGCCCCGTTGCCCTGCAAGGCTGAAAGGGGGATGATAGGCCTGTCGAAAATAAGCGTGATTTTGGAATTACCGGGAATGTCCGCGGCATCCGGCAAAGGAAAACGCGATGAAACTTTTGGCGGGCCCGCCACCGTGAATTTGTATTCCATTTCCCGATTTACCGGTTTGCCGGCGGCCGTCAGTGTTTTGGAGGATAAATGAAAAGCATATGTCTTTCCCGATTCCAGCTTTTTTTCCGGCTCAAAAATGAGCACGTTATCTTTGAAATAAGCGTTTCCCTTAAGCCCTTCCGGCCCTTCAATATTCTTGATGGTGTCCGTCTTGTCCATTTTTTCCGGAAACGCCAGGTAAAGGCGCGAATTTTCGGAAACTTTCTGTATGGGCGGGAAATCCATGATTTCCGGCAGGACTCCAAATTGCCCGTTTTGGATCTGCACGCCCACAAAAACGAAGGCCGCGGCTAAAAAGACGCCTCCGATGGCAAAGGCCATTATTTTTAGGGGAAGGTTTTTGGTCGACATGATGTCTGAATTAGATGCCTGTTTAGTTTATCATTAATCCGTTTTTCGTTTAAGGGGAGGGAAGGTATAATTGGGGCATGTATAAAATCGCGGTACTCGCTTCCACACGGGGCACCAATTTCCAGTCATTCCTCGACGCGAAGGCGCGGGGCGAACTTGAAAATGTTGAAATCGCCTGCCTCATCACCAACAAGCCCCATTGCGGGGCCGCGGAAAAGGCGAAGGCGGCCGGCATCCCCGTTTACGCGATTGACCAAACGGATAAAACCCGTGAGGAATTTGACCTGGAAGTGATGAAAGTCCTCGATGGGCTGAAGGTCGATTTGGTGGTGCTGGGCGGGTACATGCGTATCATTGGTCCTGAAATGGTCCGCCGGTACAAAAACAGGATCATCAATATCCATCCCAGCCTGCTGCCCAGGCACCCGGGTATGGATTTATCGGTGCACCAGGAAGTGCTGGATGACGACGATAAGGAAACCGGCATGACGATCCATTTCATTGATGAGGGCGTGGATACCGGCCCCATCGTCTTCCAGAAATCCGTGCCTGTTGAGGCGGGCGATACGGCGGAAAAACTGAAAGACAAGGTTCAGGGGCTGGAAAAAGAATGGTACCCCAAGGTCGTCCGGATGTTCGCGGAAAATAAACTCCCTAAAAAATAATCATGAAAATCCCAAGCGCACTGATGAATTTCATCCCCCTTATGGCCATCCCGGCGGCGTTTGCCGTTCCGGGAATCGGTAAAATTTTTTTCCCTTACACCAACTGGATCCTGGGGGCGCTCCTTTTCACTTCTTTTCTGGCGCTTGACTGGAGCGACCTTAAAGAGGCGGTTAAAAGGCCCCTCAAGCCGTTTTACGTGAGTATCCTGATCCTCATCCTTTCTCCGCTTATCATCATGCCGATCATGGGTCGGTTTTTTCCTGATTTCATGCTTGGAGCCGTCATTTTCATGCTCCTTCCGGTGGCCGTGGCCTCGCCCGCGGTGGCGGGGATTTTCGGCGGGAATGTCGCTATCGCCACCATTAACGCCGTTTCCACCAACCTGCTTTCGCCTTTTACCATTCCCTTTTTCCTGGAAACGTTCATGCGGACCAGCGTGGAGGTGGATATTATTGGCATGCTTATCAAGCTACTCCTCATCGTCTTCATCCCTTTTATCCTGAGCGTCGCGCTCAACCGGTACTGCCCCCGGCTGATCCGGAAAGCTAAAGGGTATTACCGCGGCATCAGCCTGGGGCTGCTTTTCCTCATCTTTTTTGCGGCGGTGGCGCCTTATACCCATGAGCTTGCCTCCAACCTCCTCAACAGCCGCCTGATCGTGTCTGTCTTTATTTCTTATTTCATCCTCTATTTTTTTTCCCGTCTTATTTTGGTCTGTTCGCCGGACAAGGCTGAACGGACCGCGATCACCGCCAACATGCTTTTGCCCAACGTGGGCATGGGCGTGGTTTTGGTGCAGCAGTATTTCGGCCCGCAGGAAATGCTGTTCCTGATTTTTTGCCAGGTGCTCTGGGTCATCCTGATAAGTATTTTCAAATATTTCCGCTGATGGAAAACCTGTTCCAAAATCTTTGGCAAAGTCCTTTATGGGGCAAGTTCCAGGAGGCGGTCGGCCGGAAAACCTGGACGGCGGAAGCGCCTGGCGCTTCCGCCTTGGTCATACGCCACTTTTTACCCCTTGGCCTTTGCTGGCTGGAAATCCCGCGCGGGCCGCTTTTTAGCGATGAAAAAAACCTGTCGGAAGTTTTGAAAAAAATAGTGGAAATCGGTAAAAAAGAAAGAGCGGTATTCATCCGCATGTCGCCTTATAATGAGTTGCCCGTCATGGGTTATACGTTACAGGCGGCGCGCCACGACCACCACCCGCAAACCAGTTTGGCCATTGATTTGTCGCTCAGCGAAGAAGACATCCTGAAACAGATGCACCCGAAGGGCCGTTACAACATCAAGGTGGCTGAAAAGCATAGGGTTACCGTTGAGCTGAGCGGGGATGTCGGCGCCTTTTATTCCATCCTCCAAAAAACCGGCAACCGCGACGGGTTCGGGATACACCCTTTTTCCTATTACGAAAAAATGATGGAGGCCCTTTCGCCTGACGCCCAGTTGCTGTTGGCCAGGCATGGGGGGCAGGTGATTGCCGGCGGGATTTTTGTTTATTCGGGCGATTGGGGCATTTATTATTACGGCGCTTCCGACCATTCCAAGCGCAACCTGATGGCCCCTTACCTTGTGCAGTGGGAAGCGATCAAAGAGGCAAAACGCCGCGGTTGCAAACATTATGATTTCCTCGGCATTGCCCCCGAAGGCGCCAAAAACCACCCATGGGCCGGCGTGACGGAATTCAAGAAAAAATTCGGCGGGGAAATCGCTGAATATCCGCCGGCGAAAGAGATAACGCTAAGGCCGTTTTGGCACCGGCTGTACCGGTTGGCTAAACACTAGGGCGTGAGCCGGCTGATCATGCGGGGGAAGGGGATCGTCTCGCGCACGTGTTCGGCGCCGCAGATCCAGCCTGTGATACGTTCCAGCCCATAGCCGAAACCGCTGTGCGGCACGGAGCCGTATTTGCGGAGGTCGAGGTACCAGCTGAATTGTTCAATGGGCAATTTATGCCCTTTGATACGTTTCAGGAGCTCATCGTAATCATCTTCACGTTGGGATCCGCCGATGATTTCGCCGTATCCTTCGGGAGCGAGCAGGTCGGCATTCAGCACGACTTCGGGGTTTTCCGGGTCACGCTTCATATAAAACGCCTTCACTTTGGCGGGATATTTTTCCACGAAGATGGGTTTGTCGTATTTTTTCGTGAGCATCGTCTCGTCATCCCCGCCAAGGTCGTGGTCGTATTGGATGTCAGAACCCATTGCGCGCAGCTCATCCACCACTTCGCGGTGGGTTTTGAGGATAAAGGGCGGAACAATTTTTTTTAGCGGTTCCACGTTTCGTTCCAGGATTTCCAGGTCCTTCAGGTTTTTTTCCAGGACGCATTTCACGATGTATGTGATCAGTTCTTCCTGCACTTTCAGGTTTTCTTCGTGCCCGTGGAAAGCCATTTCCGCGTCCATCATCCAAAACTCGGTCAGGTGACGGCGGGTTTTTGACTTTTCCGCCCGAAACACGGGGCCGAAATCGAACACTTTGCCCAAACTCATAATGGCGGCCTCCAGATAAAGCTGGCCGGATTGCGTGAGGTAGGCCTGCCCCATGTCAAAAT
>JAFGNE010000064.1 GCA_016927155.1 Candidatus Peregrinibacteria bacterium | reverse complement strand
GGAAAAGGGAATACGCGGAAAATAACAGGACTTACGAGCGCAAGGGCTGGATGGCCTGCGAACAGCCGGACGGGACCATAGACGCGGATTGCCAGAAAAGGGAAGAAGCCAAAGGCGAACAAGGCGTCCCGCGGGAACAGCTTCTTTTCTCCTCCCTGATGGAAAATTTTGACGCATTCGCGACCAAAGAAACCTTTAAAACCGAAACGCCGGCCCTACGGGAAAAACAAGCTAAAACGGCGGCAAAACCGGAACCGCCAATGGAAATGGAACCGCAAACGGAGCAGTGCAATTACCTTCCGGAAAAAATCTACGCGGCATTGTTTTTTTTCACCCTGGGCGCTCTTATTTTTACCTTATTTTTCCGAAGGAGGCGCTGAACGGATAAGCTCGATCACCGACTCCATGTGGTTCGTCTGCGGGAATAGGTCGAAAATCGCGGCGCTGCGGATTTTGTAGTCCTTGAATTTTTTAAGTTCCAAGCCGAGTTGTTTCACATTGCAGGAAATGTAGATGATGACATGCGGCGCCAGTTCGTTTAAACGTTTGATTGTTTTGGCGTGCATGCCGCTGCGCGGCGGGTCATTCACCACATAAAGCGGTTTCGGGAAATCCAGTTTTTTAAGCTGGGCGGCATCCAGGCAGACCGCTTCGACATTGGCGGCGTTATTAAGCTTAATATTTTCCTTGGCGGCCAGCGTGCAGCCTTCAAAGCTTTCAAGGGTCGTCACGGATTTAAAAAGGCCGGAATTGATGATGCCGAAGGTGCCGACGCCGCCGTATAAATCAAGAAGGTGGGCGTATTTGGTGTCGTACTTTAAAAGCAGGCCGTTCACGTATTCGTGCATCTTTTCGGCCATGGGCGAATTGTTCTGGAAAAAACCCTGGGCCGAATAGCGGAATGTTTTGCCAAGGAACGTTTCCTCGAGCGTATCGCTCCCTTTCACCACAAAAAACTCTTCGCCCACGCTCCTGTCTGAATCCGGCGGCATGTAGGTGATAAGCACGTTTTTGACGTCCGACTGCGCCGCAAAACGCTTGACCTGTTCAATGGCGGCGTCAAGCCTGGAACTCGCCTTGTTCAGGACAAAAGAAACCGAAGAATCCTTTTGCGGCGTGCGGATAACGGCGTAGCGGAAAGTGCCCCCGTGGTTTTTTAAATCAAAAGCATCGATTTCCGTGCCGAAAAACCGGCGGATTTCCGCGATGATTTCATTGAGGCGGTCATTCGATATTAAACATTTTTCAATATCCACCCACCGCCACCATTTGCCCTTTTCACGGTTGCCAAGGCCCGAAGGATGGAAAATAAAATCCATCCTGTTCCTGTAGCCGAACTCATCTCCCGAAAAAACCTGCACGTTTTTGTACCCGATTTCCTGAATCAGGCGGATTTTCTTGTTTTCCAGCTGCACTTCGTAAGGCAGGTGCTGGGTGGCGCATCCGCCGCACAGGCCGAAATGGGGACAAAAGGGCGTTCTCATAATAGGACTATTAAGACTATTAGGACTATTACGACTATTGCGATAAAATCCCGGATTCCATCCCCATAGTCGCAATAGTCCTAATAGTCTTTTGGATCCATGGTAAACTATAAACGCATGAATTAACAACTGCCGTTTGTCCGCTCCTAAAGTCACCATAGGCCTTGTTCTTTATAAAGGCGAACCGTACCTCAAATTTTGCCTGCCGGCGCTTTTAAAACAGGATTACCCGCATGGGGAACTGCTGATGCGCGACCAAAGCCCGAACGGCGAGGCTTTTGAATACGTGAAACGCGAAATGCCGGACGTTTTCGCGAAGCTGAAAATCGAAAAAGGAAACAATCGGTGGCATAGCGGCGGCCATAATGCTCTCATCCGCAAAATGAAAGGTCAGTATTACTTCTGCGTCAGCCAGGATATGCTGTACGGCCATGATTTTGTGACAAAGATTGTGGAAGAGCTGGAAAAGCCTGAAAACCGCCATTTCGGCAGCGCCACCTGCAAGCTGATGAGATGGGATTTTTCGCTGGCGGACGCGGGCCCGTCCGAACGGCTCAGCCGGGCGGGCGACCTGAAATCATCCAAAACTGATGTTTTAGACAGCTGCGGCATCGGCATCACCAAGGCCCACTATTTTTTCGATATCGGCCAGAACGAAAAAGACAGGGGGCAGTACGATTCCGCCCGGCACGTTTTCGGAGCTTCCGGAGCGCTGGCCGTTTACCGAAAAACCGCGCTTAATGATATCGCCTACATAAACGCGAAAGGTGAAAAAGAATATTTCGATGAACTTTTGCACTACAAAAATGACATCGACATTTCCTACCGTCTGCAGTGGGCGGGGCACCCGTGCCTTTTTATACCAAATGTTAAAGTTTACCATGACAGGCAGGTAGGCAAAAAGAAGCGCGGACCGGCTTCCCGCTGGGTGAAGGGGAATTCGTTCTTCGGCCAGCATGTGGTTTTAATGAAAAATTATTCAAAGGGCTTTTCTTTGTCCGTACGCCTCAGGACTTCTTTCCGCCACCTGCTCCGCCAGCTTTACACGCTTTGCTTTGAGCCTTACCTGCTCAGGCAATATAAAATCCTGATGCAGTGCGAAAAAGAAATCCTGGCTAAAAAAGAAGCCATGCCGCGGCGCGCGGCGCCAAACCACATCGAATCCCTGATGCAATGACCCAAATTAAAGCCTCCATCATCATCCTGGATTACCTGAAGAGCAGGCGCGTGGTGGAAAACGTGCGCTCAACTCTGGCCCAAAAAACGGATTTCCCCTTCGAAATCATCATTGTGGATAATTCCGCAAAACCTGAAAACGCCAAAAAACTTGAACCTCTCAAGTATCTCCAAAATGTCAAAGTCTACATCAACGACAAAAATGTCGGTTACGTTCGCGGAACCAACCAGGGGGTAAGCCGCAGCAAGGGGGAATACCTGTTTATCGTCAATCCGGATATCCTTTGGCCTGAAAACCATATTCTCCAAAATCTGGTGGACTACATGGAATCCCATCCCGAAATCGGGGTACTGGGGCCTAAACAGATCAACGATAACGACGGCAGCGTCGCCATGACGGTGCGCCGTTTTCCGCGCCTGGCTCTCCAGATTTCACGCCGCACATGGCTGAGGAAACTGCCCTTCATACGTTATTTGGTAAAAAGGGACGAGTGCCAGGACCTTGATTACGGAAAAACCCAGCCGGTGGACTGGCTCCAGTCAAGCTTTTGGGTTGTCCGGCGCAAATTATGGGACAAATTGGGCGGGCTCAACAAAAATTATTTCATCTTCATGGCCGATCCTGATTTCTGTTTTGAATGCTGGAAAGCGGAAAAGAAAGTGATTTACCATCCTGAAATCACTGTCCACGCAGACGGGAGGCGCGCCAGCGAAGGCGGGATGAAAGAATTTTTTTCGAAATGGATCCTCCGCCAGCACGTGCGGGATTCGCTGAAATACATGGGAAGGCATTTGTTTAAACCTAATCCACGAAAACGGTTTCAGAAGCCTTGACCGCCGCCTGGCCCCGGATAATGACTTTAAGCGACTCTTTTTCGCCGTGAAACCCGAGTTTATGCCTGCGGATGATGGTGGAGGCCTTATATAAACTTTCAAACGTGCCCGCGTCAATCCACTCCCCTTCCACAATTTCCGCCTGCAATTTGTCTTCTTCCAAATAAGTTTTATTAAGGTCGGTGATTTCGAGTTCCTTACGGCCCGACGGCTTTAAACTTTTGGCGCGGGCAACGACCGAGGGGTCATAAAGGTAAAAACCCGTCTGGGCGAAATCAGACTTCGGGTTTGCCGGTTTTTCCTCCAGGCTCAGGATGCGGTTTTTTGAATCCATTTCAACAACGCCAAACCGTTTGGCATCCGGGACTTTTTTGACGAAGATTTTGGCGCCGCTTTTAAATGAATTGATCACGCCTGAAAAATCATCGGTAAAAATATTGTCGCCTAAAATCAGGGCACAGCTTTCGCCGTCAATGAAATCCTCGCCAATCAGGATAGCTTGGGCGATGCCTTCGGCCTTGTCCTGAATTTCATATGTAAACCTCGCGCCGAATTCCTTGCCGGAACCAAGCAGGTTCAAAAAATCACCCGAACGGCCCGGCGAAACAATAATGAGGATATCCCGGATTCCCGCCTTTAAAAGAGTGGAAAGCGGATAATAGATCATCGGCTGATCGTAAATGGGCAAAAGCTGTTTGCTGGTAACCTTGGTAAGGGGGTGCAAACGCGTCCCTTCGCCGCCGGCCAGTATGATTCCTTTCATAAAAAAGATTAAAAGGGTTGTGAGTCTACCACATTATTTTTCTCCGTAAAAGGCCTTTGCCGCCTCAGCCAAACCCTTAAGCGGCGTTTCTTTCGCCTTTTTTTCGGCGCGCTCTTTCCATTCGGCCGATTTTTTTTCCAGGGTGCGCCCGGAAATGACCAGGCGCAGCGGGATACCGATCAGGTCCGCGTCTTTGAATTTCACGCCGGCGCGCTCGTCCCTGTCGTCAAAAAGCACGGTGATGCCTGCCTTGTTTAATTCTTCATAAACCTTTTCCGTCTGATCAAGAACCGCCTTATCGGTACCGAGGCTGATGAGATGCACATGAAAAGGTGTGACGGACTTGGGCCAAATCATGCCGTCCTCATCGTGGCTCACTTCCACAAGCGTTCCCATGATGCGGCTGGGGCCGATGCCGTAACAGCCCATGATAACAGGTTTCTTTTCGCCTTTTTCATCGGCGTATTTAAAATCAAAAGCGTCGGTAAACCGCGTGCCCAGCTTGAAAATGTTGCCGATTTCGATGCCGCGTTTTTCAATAAGGTTCTTATTCCCGCATTCAGGGCATTTTTCATTGCCTTTTAAAATCTCGCGGTTGACCGCCACGCGGCATTTTTCACAGGTGAAAATATGGTCCTCGCCCACTTCGGAAACCACCTGGTATTCATGCGAAAAAGGCGAAAAGACGCCGCCGGAGGCGTAAGTAAGATAAGTAAGGTCGGGATTGAAGCCGACACGCTCAAAAACACGGTGATAAGCCTTCTTGACCTTTTCGTAATACCGATCCAGGCCTTTCTCGTCCGCATGGAAAGAATACAAGTCCTTCATACCGAATTCACGGCCGCGGAGCAATCCCGACTTGGCACGCGGCTCATTCCTGAACTTGTTTTGGATCTGGAAAACGGCGAAAGGCAGGTCTTTGTAGGAAAATGTGTAATCACGGCAAAGCGGAGTGACGATTTCCTCGTGCGTGGCGCCCAGGGCGTATTCTTTTTCGCCCATCCCCTTAAAACGGAAAAGAGCGTCGAAATTGTCCCACCGTTTTGTTTGCTGCCAAACTTCTTTCGGGGTCATGGCCGGCATCAGGATTTCCTGGCCGCCGACCGCTTCCATTTCCTCACGGATAATCTGCTCAATTTTACGGAGAACCTTAAGGCCCAAGGGCAAATAAGTGTAAACACCGGCGATTTCCTGGTGGATAAAACCGCCACGGGTAAGCAATTGGGCGTTCACGCTATCGGCGTCGGCCGGAACGGTCTTGCTGGTGCGAGTGAATAATTGGGAATATTTCATAAAGAAGGTTACGAAGGGATTGTACCGATTTTCGCTATTGCCGTAAAGGAGAGGATTTGTTACGATGGCGCCATGAAAAATACCAAGCGGGCCCTTATCGGTTTTGTGGTGGCGATAGCGCTTTTTTCGCCTTTCGCTTTCGCCCAAAGCAATTTTACCCCTCCCTCGCTTTTACCCGGCTCCGATGAAGATTTGGGCGGTTATGGCGACGCCTGCATCGGTCTTGCCACGGCCATCCGCACAGGCGATCTGCACTTAAGGCACATCCCCTGCTTCGTGAAATACATCAGTAAAACCCTCATCGCTTTTGCCGGCAGCATCGCCGTAATTTTTGTCATGTACGGAGGCTATATTTACATCCTGGGCGCAGACAACCAAAAAGACAAAGCCAAAAAAACCATCCAGTACGCCCTTGTAGGCCTTGCGGTTTCGCTGCTCGCGTGGGTAGGAGTAGATATCATCCTGCAGATCATCACCGAATAATTCGGGACTATGGGGACTATGGGGATGGAATTCGGGATCTTATCGCAATAGTCCCAATAGTCTTAATAGTCTTATGGAATTAAGGGTTAGTGAAATCTTCATGAGCATTCAGGGCGAAGGGCCGAACGTCGGCAGGCCAGCGGTTTTTTTGCGGTTAAACGGTTGTAATTTGCGGTGCATGTGGTGTGACACGAAATACGCGCTCTCCGGCGGCAAACGGATGACGGAAGAAGCCGTATTGGAACAAATCAAACGATACCCCTGCGACAGGCTGGTTATTACCGGGGGCGAGCCTTTGTTGCAACAGGATGACCTGACTCCTTTGCTCAAAAAACTGAAAAATTATCGCATTGAAGTGGAAACGAACGGCAGTATTCCCCTTAAAATCGGACAATATATTGAACAAATAAATTGTTCACCAAAATTGAAAAACAGCGGAAACAGGGCTTATGAACCGGCGATCCGCCCTTCGAAAAAAACGATTTATAAATTTGTCGTTAAGGAGTCGGCCGATCTGGAGGACATCCGCCGGTTCATCAAGACAAACCGCATCCCCCGTGAATCCGTTTACCTGATGCCCGAGGGAACAAAAGCTGATACTCTCCTCAGGCGGTCAAAATGGATTATTGAGGTCTGCAAAAAAGAAGGCTATAATTTTTCACCGCGGCTTCATATCCTTTTATATGGCTCTCAACGTAAAAAATAACCAGGCCGTCATTCTTTATTCCGGCGGGCAGGACAGTACCACCTGTCTTAAATGGGCGATGAAAAAGTTTAAGCAGGTGCGCGTCATCAGTTTTGATTACGGCCAAAGGCATAAGGCGGAGCTTAAGGCCGCAGAAACGATCGCGAAAAGGTTAAGGTTAAGGAATAAGGTGATACCTCTCCCCTTCTTCAGCCAAATAACGAAAAACGCGCTGACGGACAAAAAAATAAAAGTGAAAACGGGAACAAAGGGGAAACCGCCCTCAACATTCGTGGACGGGCGCAACATGGTGTTTTTGACCGTCGCCGCCATCTACGCCAAACAGCTCGGCATCCCAAATCTGGTCACGGGAGTGTGCCAAACCGATTATTCGGGTTATCCGGACTGCCGCGACGCTTTTATCAAATCCATTGAAAAAACATTGAGGCTCGCCATGGAATTCCCGTTTAAAATCCACACGCCCCTGATGTTTTTGACCAAGGCCGATTCCGTCCGGCTGATGAAGAAGCTTGGCGGCCTGCCGCTTTTAAAGTACACTCATACCTGCTACGAAGGGGTACGGCCCGCCTGCGGCAAGTGCCCGGCCTGTAAGCTGAGGCTGAAAGGGTTTGAGGAAGCAGGCATCAAAGACCCATTGCCCTATGCCCAATAAACTCTATCGGGAAAACAAAGATTATAAGCAGATTGACCTCGGCAAAATCCGTCGGGATCTTGCTAAAAAGGCGTCGCTTGCCACTTTTAAATTCAAACCCATTACACCCGGAGAACAGTGGATCCACATCACTTCGCCGGAACTTACCGCCATTTGCCCCTTTTCCGATTATCCGGATTTCGGGACAATCACCTTCCATTACGTGCCGGACAAAATCTGCCTTGAGCTCAAATCCTTCAAGCTGTACATCAACGCTTTCCGCGACGTGAAGATTTTCCACGAGACGCTCACCGAAGTGATTTTCGCCGACTTCCTGGCGGCCGTGAAGCCCAAAAAAGCGCACATTATTGTAAACATGAACCCGCGGGGTAACGTGAAAACCGTGTGCGAGAAAAAATTTAAATGCTAGCGCTCCGCCAATTTATGGAATATTTGCAGAAGCCCGGTGGCCGCTTTTTCCCATGAGAACTGTTTTACACGTTCGTAACCTTTTTTAATAAGCTGTTCACGATATACCTCATCCCGGTACATCTTGTGCAAGGCTTGTTTGAGGTGGGTATGGTCGTTGGGGTTCACCAGCAGGGCCGCGTCGCCCGCCACTTCGGGCATGGAGGCGCAGTCGGAGGTTACAACCGGCGTGCCGCAGCGCATGGCTTCCAGAATGGGCAAACCGAACCCCTCGTAAAACGAGGGATACAGGAAAGCGAGCGCGTGCTGGTACAAAAGGCCTTTGTCCTCTTCATCGATAAATCCCGGCCGGATGATGAGCGGATGCTTTTTGACTGAAATGTGGCGGAAAATATTGGGAAAATCCTTTCCGGCAATAACCAAAGCGACATCGGCCCGCGTTTCCTCCTGCCACTCGATGTACGCGCGAATGACCCCTTCGATATTCTTGCGCGGCTCCAGCGTGGAAAGACAAAGGAAATACCGCTCAGGCAGCTTGTATTTGCGCTTGATAATCTCGAAACTCCTCGGTATCGGAAGGGGCCGTATCGTTTCCGACGCCGCTTCATAAATCACACGGATTTTTTCACCGGGGATGCCGTATTCCGTTTCAAGCTGCCCCTTGGTGAATTCGCTTACGGCGATGATCTTATCGGCCTCTTCCGCCTCTTTCCGGGGGCGCAGCACCTTATGCCACAGCCGCGTTTTCAGATTGAAGGCGTAACGGAAGTCCTCGAAAGAAAGGTCATGAAAAGTGACGATTTTTTTGCAAAAAGGCGATACCGGAGCGGGGCGCGGATCGGGAACCCAGAGGATATCGATTTTTTCGCCGATCAGCTTATCCGCTTTCGGCCAACGGAACAGGCTTTGGCAAAAGTTGAGGATTTTATTGGGGATGCGCGTGTGTTTCCACTTCACGTTCGGCTGGTCCGCCTTGAACCGGAAAAAAACGGGCTTAAAAGCGTTGTACCAGAGGATGTATTCATTTTCCCTGCCCCATTCAAAAAGAGCCTTGAGCATGGACTCTATATAAACTTCCACGCCGCTGATTTTACCGGCCATGAGCGGCCGCATATCGATGGCGATTTTCATGATTTCATTTTATTACCAATGGTGCGCCCAGAGGGATTCGAACCCCCGACAACCGGTTCCGAAGACCGGTGCTCTATCCAGCTGAGCTATGGGCGCTTAATGGTGGTACCCGCAGCAGGATTTGAACCTGCGGCCTTTGGTTCCGGAAACCAACGCTCTATCCAACTGAGCTATGCGGGCTTAAGAAGCGAGGATAAAAATGCATAAATTTTGCGGAGCGCAGCGAAGAAAAATTAAGCATTTTTAAGCGTTTCCCTTCTGGTACAGAATTGTACTTCAGCTTTCAGTAAAAAACTATATTTTTTAATTTCAGCTTCCATATAATTTTCCGTCTGCTCCGAAAAATGCATAGCCAAAAACAGTGCGTTGCTAAATTTCCCGGCGATAGACATCCTGTTCCCCCTATCAGCCTTGCGCTTTTCGCCGCCCTCTTTCCTGCCATAAGGTAAGAAGCGGGCTGGCGACGAATATGGAAGAATAGGTTCCGATGGTAATGCCGAAGATGAGGGCGAAAACGAAATGCCTGAGGGATTCCGCGCCAAAGAAATAAAGCGCCACCAGAGGGAATAAGGTGGAAAGGGAGGTGTTGATGGAGCGCGTTAGCGTCTGGTTCAGGCTGATATCAGCGATTTCGCTAAAGCTCTGATCGCGGCTTTGATGTTTCAGGTTTTCACGAATCCTGTCGTAAACCACAATGGTATCGTGGTTCGAAAAACCGATAAGCGTGAGCAGGGCCGTGATGAAAAGGGCGTTCATTTCATACCCCAGCACCGCGAAAAGGCCAATGGTGATGATGACATCGTGCGCCAGCGAGATAACGGCACAGACACCGAATTTCCAGGGGCTGACCCTTTTGGGCACATTGCGGAACACGTACGCCAGATAAAACACGATGGCGATGAGCGCAATTACAAGGGCGGTAAACGCCTTTGTTTTAAGGGTAGCGCCCACTTTAGGGCCGATTGTCTGAAAGCGCATCAGTTCATATCCGCCCGCTTTCTCATGAAGGGAAGATTGGATGGCAACAAGCTGCTCTTCCGCCATGTCTTTGGCCTGGACAATATATGTTCCCTGGTCGGTAACGGTGATCTGTTCGACGCTCCCGGGAAAAACCTCGTCAATAGCGGCCATAACCGAACGGGGGTCGGGTTTGGTTTCAAAATTAAATTCCATCAGCGAACCGCCGGTAAAATCCATGCCCCAGCGCAGGGTAGTGCCATGATCCACTTTATTGTAGACCATCGCCCCCACGCCAATAAGGATGGCAATAATGGAAATGGTGAACCAAATCCGTGTGTATTTGATGAACTTAAAGTGCGTTTGCATTATTTTTAAAATTAGATATCAAGGTTTTTGACTTTTTTGGCGTGTGTCTGGATGAATTTGCGGCGGGGAAGAACCTCGGAGCCCATCAGGGTATCAAAGATGGCGTCGGCCATTTCGGCATCCTGCACGGAAACCTTAAGCATGGTCCGCTGTTCCGGATCCATGGTGGTCTCCCATAATTGTTCAGGGTTCATCTCGCCAAGGCCTTTGTAACGCTGGATGGAAACGCGGATGCCGGAAACCGGCTTTTTCGCTTCTTTCCCCTTGCTTTTTTTTGTCAGTTTTTCATCGGTATCCTCTTCCGTGATTTCTTCCGGCCCCTCTTCGCCCGTTTCCTCCGGGAGCTCGCCTTTTATGCCCCATCCTTTCAGAATTTCCTCTTTGGTCTCATCGCTATAGGCGTAATGGACATCCTTGCCTTTGGCCATTTTATAAAGTGGCGGCTGGGCGATATAAATGTGGCCCGCCTCAATAAGGGGCTTAAAATAACGGTAAAAGAAAGTAAGCAAAAGCGTGCGGATATGGGCGCCGTCCACGTCGGCATCCGTCATGATGACGATGCGATGGTAGCGAAGCTTAGTGATATCGAAGGTTTCACCGATGCCAGTGCCCATGGCGATGATAAGGGCCTTGATTTCGTTATTGGCCAGCATTTTATCGAGCCGCGCCTGTTCCACGTTCAGGATTTTTCCCCTAAGCGGCAGGATGGCCTGGGTATGCCTGTCCCTTCCCTGTTTGGCGCTGCCGCCGGCGGAATCGCCCTCCACAATATAGATTTCGGATTCCTCGGGATTGCGGGAAGTGCAGTCGGCCAATTTCCCGGGGAGCGTCATGCCCTCAAGGGCCCCTTTGCGAAGCACGGTCTCGCGCGCCACGCGCGAAGCCAGGCGGGCGCGGGTGGCCAGCATGCCTTTACTGATGATCAACTTGGCTTCACTGGGATTTTCCTCCAGATATTCAGCCAGCTTTTCGTTTACAAAAGTTTCCACGGCGCCGCGAATTTCGGGATTGCCCAACTTGGATTTTGTCTGCCCTTCAAACTGCGGGTCGCGCACTTTCACGGAAATGACGATGGTAAGCCCTTCACGTACGTCCTCATTGCTCATATTTTCGTCTTTTTCCTTCAGAAACCCCTTATTGCGGGCGTAGGCGTTGAGCGTGCGGGTGAGGGCGGAACGGAAGCCGGTAAGGTGCATGCCGCCTTCGGGAGTGTGGATGTTGTTGGCAAAAGTGATTTCCGTTTCCGTGTAAGACTGCGTGTACTGCATCGCGATCTCCACCTTTCCTTCCGCAGCGTCTTTTTCAATGTAAATGATATCGCTGACCGGATCTTTATTGGTATTGATGTGCTTCACATATGAACGGATGCCCCCTTCGAAATGGAAACGGTATTTGTACATGCCGCTGTTGGCCACTTTGCCCTCATAAAGCTTGGGGCGCCTGTCTTCAAAAGAAATGGTAACGGCTTTGGTGAGATATGCCTGCTGGCGGAGGCGATTGATGATGGTGGGCGTGTCGAAGACGATGGTTTCGAATACTTTGGGGTCGGGCCAAAAGGTGATGGCGGTGCCGGTGGATTTGGTATCGCCCACGACCTTTACGCCGGAAACCGCTTTGGCGTTTTTATACTCCTGGCGGTACACTTTGCCATCGCGGCGCACCTCAGCCACCAGCCTGGTGGAAAGCGCCACAACAACGGAAACGCCGACGCCGTGCAAGCCTCCGGAAACTTTGTAGCCGGAAGCGTCGCCACCGAACTTGCCGCCCGCGTGGAGAGTGGTCAAGACTGTTTCGAGGGCGGAAAGGCCCGTATCTTTGTGTTTGTCCACGGGGATGCCGCGGCCGTTATCGGCCACCGTGACGCTGCCATCTTCGTTAATAATGACCATGATCTTTTCGGCATAACCGGACATGGCTTCGTCAATAGCGTTATCCAAAACCTCCCACACCAGATGGTGGAGGCCGCGGACATCGGTGGTGCCGATGTACATGCCGGGGCGCTTGCGCACAGGCTCCAGGCCTTTTAAGACCTGGATGCTGTCAGCGGAATACTTTTGTTTGTCGGGTGTCATTTTATTGGAAAAAACGTTAAGGGATCAACCTTAAGGATTTTATAGAAAAAAGGGGCGGGAAGCAATACTAAAAAGGCGCCCAAAAAACAAGCGTAAAAGCGAGGGGCCAGGCCTTTTTCCCTCCTTACCTTCACATAAACATCACTTTG